>JBCCUH010000104.1:0-7076 GCA_039197405.1 Pseudomonadota bacterium | reverse complement strand
TGACGACAAAAATCCAACCTCGACCAGAACCGACGGGATATCTGCTGCTTTCAGCACCGAAAACCCCGCTGACTGAATGGGCCGCTTGTAGGTGTGGCCCACGGCGGTGTTGATGCCAAGGATGACGCCGCGTGCCAAAGCCTCCGAACGCGGCTTGTTCTCGGTGCGCGCCAGATCCATCAGCACCCGTGCAATCTGGTCATCCTGCCCGGTCAAATCAACACCTGCCAGCAGATCGGCGCGGTTGTGACGCTCGGCCAAAGCCCGTGATGCCGCATCAGAGGCCTCGTCCGACAGCGTGTACACAGCCGCGCCATTGGCCTGACCGCTGGCCAACGCATCTGCGTGCAGGCTGAGGAAGATGTCCGCCCCCGCCGCGCGCGCTATCTGAACCCGGCGTTCGAGCGAGACAAAACTGTCGTCCTCTCGGGTCAGCACCACATTGAAATCGCCGGCCCGGTCCAGCGCCTCCTGAAGCTCGCGCGCCAGGATCAGCATCAGCTCCGCCTCGGTGATGCCGCCGCCCTGCGCGCCAGGATCAATGCCGCCATGACCCGGATCCAGAACCACGGTCAGCCCCGTCTTATCAGCAGCCTGCACCATTTCCGGTAAAGGCGCCTGCTGCGCCCAGGATGGATCATCAGGCGCGCCGGAACGGGCCGCAAACGTCGCGTCATCGGCCAGGGCCAGATCAACCGTCAACCGCGCCGCGCCGCTTGCCGGATCAATCGCCATCGAGGCCAGCTCGATCACCTGCCGCGATCCCAGCATCACCACCATGCGCGACCAGCCGGGGCGCACCGCGCCAAACCTGACGGCGCCCTTGCGGCCCAGATCATCCGAGGTCACACCTGCGAAATCAACTTCCTGAAAATCCAGCACAAGACGCGCAGGCTCTGCCAGAACATAAGCGCGGTAAGGCACCCCCTGCGTCAGCGCCAGATCGACTTTCAACGCATCTTCAACGCGCGTGATCTGGCTGGCGTCGGCCTCCAGACGGGCAAGCGCGGTAAACCCCTGCGCAAACGCTCCGGTTGCACAAAACAGCAGACTGGCTGCCCAGATGACAAATGGTTTCACCGCTCGGATCATCGGCCCATGTGTGGCTCTTATTCAGTGGCGTTCAGCATATCCTGTTCCACCCTGCGGCGGAACACCTAAATGCTGTTACATCGGTGCGGCTTTGGTCACATCATAGTCATAGAGCCAGGCAAAGGGCGCGGTCATCAGCCTCGGTGCCAGTGACGAGACCAGCTTGAGCCCCGCATGCGCGCCCAGTCGCACCGGCCCGCGCGGCAGATGATAGCGTTTTGCATTGCCGTTGGCAGTCTCAATCGCGCGGGTCACCCGCGTCTCGCGCAGCGCCTGATAGGATTGCAGACCATCTGCGCCTTCTGAACGCACACAGGCCGCAAGCGCCCAAGCGTCTTCCAGCGCCATATTCGCCCCCTGCGCCAGAAACGGCAACGTCGGATGCGCCGCATCACCCAGAAGGACTGTGTTCTGTCGGCTCCAGACCTTGGCAACCTCGTGGCGATGCAACCCCCACAGATGCACGCGTTCCACCCGCCTCAGCATCTCCTGCACCGCATCGCAGGCACCTGAAAACGCAGCCCGCAGATTGGCCGGGTCATCTTCATGCGTCCAGCCTTCCTTGACCCAGTCCCGGCGCTCCTGAATGGCAACGAGGTTGAGAATTTCACCGCTTCGCAACGGATAGCTGACCAGATGCTGTCCCGGCGCCATATGCACATGCACTTGCGGCCCGCGCGCCGCCGTGTTCGGAACAATCGCACGCCAGGCCACCTGCCCGGTGAAAAAGGCCAGCTGCGCGGGGTTGAGCAACCGGCGCAATCCCGAGCGCAGCCCGCTGGCTTCGACGATCACATCAGCGACCAGCGTTGTGCCGTCTTCCAGGATCGCGGCAGGCGTATCGCCGGGCGCTATGTGTTTGACCTTGCAGCCCAGACGCAGGGCAACCCCTGCCGAACGCACCGCATCTGCCAGAATATCAATCAGATCAGCGCGGTGCACAAATGCGTAAGGGGTCTTTTGATCAAGACGCAGCCGCGCGACTTCATGATCGTTTTCGGCGCGCCGAAGGCTGACAGATGACCCAAGCGTTGATCTGGCGCGCAGGGCCTTGCCGACACCCAGCGCATCAAGAACCCGCATACCATTTGGACTGATCTGCAGGCCTGCGCCCACTTCGCGCAACTCATCGGCCTGTTCCACCACGGTCACGAATGCGCCGCTTTTGCGAAACGCCAGCGCTGCCGCCAGCCCGCCGATGCCGCCGCCCACAACGATGATATTCCGCGCTTGAGCCATACTACTATCTGTGAAACGAAAAACGCCGGAGCAAAAGCCCCGGCGTCCAAGAAAATCGCGTTTCGCCTGCGGTCAGTCGTCGCGGTGTACCTTCTCGCGGCGCTCGTGACGCTCCTGAGCCTCCAGGCTCATGGTTGCGATGGGGCGTGCATCCAGACGCTTCAGCGAAATCGGATCCCCCGTCACCTCGCAATAGCCGTACTCGCTTTCATCAATGCGGCGCAGGGCCGCGTCGATCTTGGCAACAAGCTTGCGCTGGCGGTCACGCGTGCGCAGCTCCAGCGCGCGGTCGGTTTCCTCGCTGGCGCGATCGGCAACATCAGGGATGTTGCGCGTGCCGTCCTGCAGTGTCTCGATCGTATCGCGGCTGTCCGCCAAAAGCTCTGTTTTCCAGTCCAGCAGTTTGCGTCGGAAATACTCCGTCTGACGTTCATTCATGAATGGCTCGTCTTCAGCTGGCCGATAATCATCGGGCAGAAAAGTCTCTGCTTTCATTTCGATTCCCCTCTTAGTGCCGTCTTCCATCGTAACTCCCTTGATGTCAGACATCGCTCACTCTGGCGCCCTCCTACTCCAAGCGTGACCCAGTGTCACTAGGCAAAACCTGCATTGCCGGGTGAAAAACCGCGCTATATGGTACCGCGAAATTTTGGCGGGAAGGCAATCGGTTGATGACCAGGACACATGAATTCACAGGCACGCAAAGCTATGTCGCGACGGACGATCTCAAGATCGCGGTGAATGCCGCCGTCACCCTCGAACGCCCGCTGCTGGTCAAGGGCGAGCCGGGCACCGGCAAGACCGAACTGGCCCGGCAGGTGGCTGCCGGTCTCGGTCTGCGCATGATCGAATGGAACGTCAAATCCACCACCAAGGCGCAGCAGGGGCTTTATGAATACGATGCCGTCAGCCGCCTGCGCGACAGCCAGCTTGGCGAAGAGCGGGTTCACGACGTCGCCAACTACATCCGCAAGGGAAAGCTGTGGGAAGCGTTCGAGGCGGATGAGAAAGTCGTGTTGCTCATTGACGAAATCGACAAGGCCGATATCGAGTTTCCCAACGACCTGCTGCAGGAACTCGACCGGATGGAGTTCTACGTTTATGAGACCGGCGAGACGATCTCGGCCCGCCAGCGGCCCATTGTGATCATCACCTCCAACAACGAAAAAGAACTGCCCGACGCTTTCCTGCGCCGCTGCTTTTTCCATTACATCCGCTTTCCCGACGTGGACACGATGCGCGCCATCGTCGAAGTGCATCACCCCGGCATCAAGGCCGATCTGCTGACCACGGCGCTGACGCAGTTTTACGAGTTGCGCGACCAGCAGGGGCTGAAGAAAAAACCCTCCACCTCCGAAGTGTTGGACTGGCTCAAGCTGCTGCTGGCCGAGGATCTGACGCCGGAAGACCTCAAACGCGATGGCGCCAATGCGCTGCCGAAACTGCATGGGGCGCTGTTGAAAAACGAACAGGACGTACATCTGTTCGAGCGTCTGGCTTTCATGGCCCGGCGCGGCAACTAGCCTCTGCTGGCAGGCCTTGACCTGCCTTTGATCTGCTTTGCCTTCAGGTCAGCCCGCATATGTGCACGCCATCGATGCAGCCCCAAGATGTAGGTGGCGGCGGCGCAACAAATGCGTGCGCGTTAACAATTCCCTATAACAGCCTGAAATCGTTTCGGGTTAGGACTTTCAGATCGGCATCGCAAAAATGCCACGTTCTTTTCTTAAACCCGACAGGGTGTGCCGACATCTTGGACCCGTGCCGTTTGTGCAAAGGATTTTTCGAGTGCCCGATCTGAAACCCTCATCTGCCGAGTGTTTTCTGCTGAACGCCGTTCAGGGTCGCCGCACAGCTGCCTTTGCAGACACGCATGATTTCGCCGCCCCTCCTCCGGGTCAACTGTTCATTAGCCGCGCTGCCACGTGTGCCCCTGCCGTGATCATTTCGTCATAGCTCAACAGGGTTTCCCGCTTATGCGCCGCCTTCTTCTGCCCTTCTACCTTGTGCTTGCAGGTTGCATGCCCTCTACGCCTGCGGACATGCCATCGCGGGCGCAGACCGCCGATGCCTCCATTGTCCTGCCCCCTGCCAAGGTCTTTGGTGCCCCGACGCCCACCGCGCCCATGCGGGCCAACAGCGACATTGCCCGTGATTTTCTGGATCTGTCGTTCAATCTGGAAAGCGGCCGCAGCCTGCCGGTCTTCACCAGGTTCGAAGGTCCCATTTCGGTCCGCGTCACCGGTCAGCCCTCTGTCAATCTGGGCAGTGATCTGCGCCGCCTGCTGCACCGTCTGCGCAGCGAGGCGCGGATTGATATCGATCTGACCGCAGAACCTGCCGCCAATATCACAATCGAAGCCGTGAGCCGCGCGCAAATTCGTTCGCTTTTGCCGCAGGCGGCCTGTTTCGTTGCCCCCAATGTCAGCAGCATGGCCGAGTACCGCCTGGCGCGCCGTACATCACTGGTGAACTGGACCGCTCTGAAATCACGCGAGAAACTGGCGATCTTCCTGCCGAATGACGCAAGCCCGCAGGAAGTGCGCGATTGTCTGCACGAGGAACTGGCCCAGGCGCTGGGTCCGCTCAATGATCTTTACCGCTTGCCGGATTCGGTCTTCAACGACGACAATGTGCACACGGTTCTGACCGGCTTTGATATGACCATCCTGCGCGCCTATTACAGCCCGGCCCTGCGTAACGGCATGAGCCAGTCCGAAGTGGCAGACCGCATCGGCGGGATCCTGTCGCGCATCAATCCGCGCGGCAATGGTTACGCCCCCAAACGCGCCAGCAGCACACCGCGCAGCTGGATCAACACCATCCAGCGCGCGCTGGGTCCCGGCGCCGCGCCGCAGGCCCGCCGCGAAGCCGCCAGGCAGGCACTGCAAATCGCCAAGGGCATGGGATGGACCGATCACCGCCGCGCTTTCAGCCACTACGCCATGGGCCGACTGAACATGAGCGTCGATCTGCACACCGCGCGCGAGCATTTCACCAAGGCCTCCCAGATCTACGGCCAGTCCCGCAACACCGGGCTGCATGCGGCCTATGCCGCCTCGCAACTGGCCTCTTTCCATATCGCCGAAGGCAATGGCGAAGCGGCCTTGCAGGAAATCGCCCCCTATCTCAACGTCGCCGCGAAATACGAAAACGCCGCTCTTCTGTCGACGCTGATGCTGCAACGCGCCGAAGCTCTGGATCTCATGGGGCGTTCATCGGAAGCACGCAGCGTTCGTATGGACAGTCTCGGCTGGGCGCGCTACGGCTTCGGTCCAGATTGGGCTGTGCGGGCCAAATTGCGGGAAATATCCTCGCTTAGCCCGCTGAAACGGGGACGCGGGTAATCGATGATCTATTTGGCGCTTGGGCTTTTGGGAGTTTTCTTGGGGGCCTGGCGGGCCAAAAAGGCAGGCGGTAACCGCGCTGACATGGCGCAATATGCAGCCGTCACCGGTATCATCTTTCTGCTTATCGGCTTCATCATCACCCTGATCATCCACCGCTGGATGGTGTGATCGGGGATGTTCCTGCCCTTCTTTGATACGTTGCGCAGCGCAGGTGTGCCGGTTTCCTTGCGGGAATTTCTGTCGTTTCTCGAAGGGGTCAAAAGCGGCCTGGCGACATATGATATCGAGGCGTTCTACTATCTGGCGCGCACCGCCATGGTCAAAGACGAACGCAACATCGACAAGTTTGATCGCGCTTTTGCCCATGCCTTCAAGGGGCTTGAAGAGATCAGCACCGAGGCGTTGATCAATTCGGTCGACCTGCCCGACGAGTGGCTGCGCAAGTTGGCCGTGAAACACCTCAGTGAAGAGGAAATGGCCGAGATCGAAGCCCTGGGCGGCTTTGACAAGCTGATGGAAACGCTGGCCGAACGCCTCAAGGAGCAGCAAGGTCGCCATCAGGGGGGCAACAAATGGATCGGCACCGCCGGTACCTCCCCCTTTGGCGCCTATGGCTACAACCCCGAAGGCGTGCGCATCGGCCAGAAAGAAAGCCGCCATCGCCGCGCGGTCAAGGTCTGGGACAAACGCGAATTCAAGAACCTCGACGACACCGTCGAACTGGGCACGCGCAACATCAAGGTTGCGCTCAAGCGCCTGCGCCGCTGGGCCCGCGACGGCGCCGATGACGAGTTGGACCTGCACGGTACGATCCGCGCCACCGCAGAGCATGGCTATCTCGACGTCAAGACCCGTCCGGAACGGCGCAACGCGGTGAAAGTGCTGCTCTTTCTGGATGTGGGCGGGTCCATGGATCCGCATATCCGCGTGGTCGAAGAGCTGTTCTCTGCTGCCCGTACCGAGTTCAAACACCTCGAATATTTCTACTTCCACAACTGCCTTTATGAAGGGGTCTGGCGCGACAATCGCCGCCGCTGGGACGCGCAGACACCCACTCATGAGATTTTGCGCACCTATGGACCGGACTACAAATGCATCTTTGTCGGCGACGCCTCCATGAGCCCTTATGAAATCGCCTATCCGGGCGGCGCAAACGAGCATTGGAACGCTGAAGCAGGCGAGACCTGGTTGCGCCGCGCGCGCGAGCAATGGAAAAGCAATCTGTGGATCAACCCGGTGCCGGAAAAGCACTGGAATTACACCCATTCCATCGGAATGATCCACGAGATTTTCGAAGGCCAAATGGTGCCCATGACTCTCGCCGGTCTGGAAAGCGGCATGAAAGAGCTGACGCGATAAAAAGGTTCCGGCGCGCTGCAGCACGCAGGAAACGAC
>JBCCUH010000103.1:0-7093 GCA_039197405.1 Pseudomonadota bacterium | reverse complement strand
CTTTGCGGGTGTCTGACGAATCTGCTTGCTGGAACGGCTGGAATATCCGCTTGCGGAAGCTTTCGGGAATGCCCGCCCCGGTGTTCTCCACGCTGATGGTGATACGGCCCTTGTCTTGCGTCAGCGCCACATCGACAACCGAGTCGTCATCAGAAAACTTGGCCGCATTCGACAACAGGTTGTTCATCACCTGTTGAAGCCGGCCGGGATCAACAAAGGCAACCTGCGCGTCTTCGGGAAACTGAGTGCGCACCGTGACCTGATGTTCCTCGAAATAGGGCGCCAGCTCCTCCACCGACTGCTCCACCAGCTCGCCAAGATCATTTGCGCTGAATTCAAAGTCGATCTCGCCTGCTGCGATTTTCTCCATATCGAGGATATCATTGACCAGGGCAGCCAGCCTGTTGCTGTTTTGCTCGGCAATGTTCAAAAGCCGCGCCCCGGCATCCGGCAGGCTGTCTGCAAACTGACCGACCAGCAAAGCCAACGCACCCTTGATGGATGTCAGCGGCGTGCGCAGCTCATGGCTGACGGTCGAGACAAACTGCGCTTTCATCTGGTCGATGTTCTTCATCTCGCTGATGTCCTGCATCTGCACGATGAAAATATCCTGCCCCTGCAGCGCCGCAGAGGACCAGGCCACGCTGACCAGACACCAGCGAATATCGCCGGATTTGGCGCGCAGCCTGAATTCTTTCTTCAGCGCCTGCGTTTCTTGCGTTTTCAGGCTGTTGGCCATGGGAACCAGTTGCCGGAAATCCTCGCGCACGAAGATGTCGCGCAGCTTGCGTGTCTGCAGATCCTGCTCGCTATAGCCAGTCAGATCACACAAGGCGCTGTTGTAACCGACAAACACACCATCCTGATTGCACATCGCCATCCCGACTGGCGCGTTTTCCAGCAGGGCCCGGAACCGCTTTTCGCTTTGCTCCAGTTCCGACTGGGCATGCACAAGATCGGTCACATCTGTCTGTGCCCCAAGCAGGCGCAGCGCGCGGCCAGAGTTGTCGCGCTCGGCCACAAAGGCGTTGGACCGCATCCAGCGCCATTCGGCATCACCAAACCGCATCCGGTATTGCGCGACGGATCGCGACGTCTCGCCGCTGATGCAAGCGGCATCCGCCGCTTCCAGAGTTTTCAGGTCTTCAGGATGGATCCGGTCCAGGAAGTGCTGCTGGGTGTCAACATCCACATCCAGAGGAATTCCCATCAGGTTCTTCCATGTATCCGACACAATCGAGGTTCCGCTTCGCAGATCAATGTCGAACACACCGATCTCAGCGCCGACAAGCGCCGCGTTCCAGCGCGCCTCGGTTTCTCTCAGCT
Source organism: Pseudomonadota bacterium (assembly GCA_039197405.1). Lineage (GTDB taxonomy): Bacteria > Pseudomonadota > Alphaproteobacteria > Rhodobacterales > Rhodobacteraceae > Planktotalea. The sequence continues at coordinate 5,767 of JBCCUH010000103.1, read as the reverse complement.
GGGCCGCGCTTTCTTCGCGCTGCGTCACGTCATGGATCATCACAACCGTGCGATCTTTTCCGTCTTCGGTCGTCCAGCTGGAGACACGCGGCTCAAGATAAAGCCTGCGTCCCTGTGCACTGCTCGACTTGATCAGGGAAACAGCGGAGGATTTGGACAGATGCCCCAGCCCCCAGGCTTTGGGTATCTCCGAGCCGATCAGGATCTTTTCGTTCACATCGAACATATCGCCGGTGGCCCGGTTTGCCGCGATGATATGTTCATGTTCATCCAGCAGGATGATGGCAAGCATCGCGTTGTCCACGATCAGGCTGGTCTGCTTTTCCTTGGCCAGCAGCTCTCGGGATTGCTCTTCCACCTGCTTGCGAACCGTCTGCTCGCGACGCCTCAGGTTGTTGTAAATGATGACGATCATCGCGTTGATCACCAGCCCGAGAACAAAAATGATCCACGGCGTTGTTGCCCTGTGACTGGCATCATAGTCCGGTGTGCTGCGCCATTCCAATCGCCAGACCCGCCCAAGCACTTCGACGTTTTCGCTGAAGCTATAGGCCGATGCAGCCGCGTCGGCTGGCACCTCATTGTAGATCACAGTTTCGGGGTCCGCAGTTTCGCTGTCATAGACGGACAGCCAGAAATTGCGACGTTGCGCAGGTGACAGATTGGCCAGCGACTTTCTTGCGATAAAGGGCGCCACAGCCCAGCCAATGAAATCGCCGGATTGCGAGAAAATCGGATTGTCCAGGACAAAGCCCGGTTGCCGCGTCGTATCCTGGACCAACAGCAGGCGCGGTGTCAGCTGTGCTTTTTTAATATCGCGCGCGCGCAGCGCAGAGGCGCTGCGTTCTCCCTGCGCAACGATATTCAAGCCCAATGCTCTTTCGTTCCCTGCCAAAGGCTCGATCATCTCGATGACGATAGCCGGACCCGGCAGGTCCTTCGGATGAATCTCAAACTCCGGAGCGCCGCTCGCGCGCACGCGTTCCACAAAGGCAGGCAGCTCGTCCTGTTCCACCGACGTGATCAAGGCAACGCCGCTGACGCCGGGCATCGTCGCCTCGATATCAAGCGATGTCACAAAGTCCGCCCAGGTCGCCCGGTCCGGCCAGCCATACGACCGGATCATGCTGGCTACCCCATCAAGCGCCAGCCGATAGTCATAAAGCCGCTCGACCAGCGCGTTTTTGTTGTCCAAGGCATAGGTTTCAAAGACCGAACGTGATCGCGTGTCATGTTCGCTCCAGGACAGGTACGTCGTGCCCAGCGTTGCCAAAAGGCAAAGGCTCGCCATAAATACTGGCGTATTGAAGCTGCTTTTCATCTGCTCTTGCGTTTTCCGTGTCCTCTTCGGGACAGCAATCTTCTGATTTTTCGAAAAAGTATCGACACCGAGGCACAATTTACGATTGTGAATGTTGCACGGACTCGCCTTGAACTCAATTCGATAATCAAAATGCGCCAGAAAACGCGATCAAAAAGCAAAAAGGGCGTGTTTTTCTTACCAAACCTGCAAGAAATTACACGCGTCTTACGGCAAGCTCAGCTTGCTCATGCGTCCGCCATCCACGGTCCAGACCTGCCCGGTCACAAAGGTCGCCTCATCCGACAAAAGCCAGCGCGCCAGCGCCGCCACCTCACCGGGCGAGCCTGTGCGCCCCACCGGATGAATGCCTCCGATAGCGGCGCGAAACGCCGCCGGATCACCAAGGCTTTCGATGAAAGCGGTGTTCAGATCGGTATCAATCCACCCCGGTGCAATCGCATTGCAGCGCACCCCTTCAGGGCCATGATCCACTGCCACCGCACGCGTCAGCGCATGCAGCCCGCCTTTCGAGGCGCAATAGGCCGGATGCCGCGGGTTCGATCCCAGCCCCTCGATAGAGCCGATATTCACGATGCTGCCGGCGTAGGCAATCAAATGCGGCAGGGCGGCCCTGATCAGCAGGAACGGCGCAGTCAGATTGACCTGAAGCGTTTCAGCCCAATCCTGCAGGGACGTCTCCAGCACCGTGCCTTCGCGCATCAGCCCGGCATTGTTGACCAACATGTCCAGGCGCCCTGCCCGCGCAATTACCTCCCCGATCACCGCCGCCGGGCTGTCCGGATCCAGAAAATCGGCCTCGATACACTCCTGCATCTGATCCGCGCCGCGCTGCGCCGTGATGACGCGCACGCCCTGCTCTGCCAAAGCCCGCGCAATCGCGGCCCCGATGCCACTGCGCCCCCCTGTCACCAGAGCAACCTTTTCGCTCCAACGCGTCATTGCACCGGCTTTCCGCCATTGGCCTCGATCAACGCACCGCAAAGATACCGCGCCTGATCGGAGGCCAGAAACGCGACCACATCGGCGATATCTTCCGGCTCGGCAATCCGCCCCAGCGGAACCGTCGCATTCAACTCGTCTATCGCCCGATCCGGATCAAGCCCGCGCAGCGCAAAGCCGCTGCGGATCATCGGCGTGTTCACCTCATTGGGGCAGACCGCATTCACCCGGATATTCTGATGCGCATGATCCATGCCCAGACATTGCGTCAGCGAGGCAACCGCCGCCTTGGACATGACATAGACCGGATGGCTGGGGCCGGGATGCACGCCCCAGCAGGACGCAACATTCACAATCGCCCCGCCGCCTGCCTGGGCCATGATCGGGATCGCCGCGCGGCACAGGCGGAACGGTGCTTCCACATTGATCGCCATGGACTGCGCATAATCGTCATCCGTCGCTTCAGTGATCTTGCCGCGGGTGATGATGCCCGCATTGTTCACCAGAATATCCAGACCGCCCAGCAGCTCGGTCGCGCGTGCCGGCAATCCATCACAAAACTCTGCGTCCATCAGATCGCCCGTGAACGCATGATCGGCGTCACAGCTCGCCAGATCGACCCCCGCAACCTGCGCGCCGCGTGCCTGCAGCGCACGCACAATCGCCCGCCCGATACCGCCTGCGGCACCGGTCACCAGCGCATGTTGCCCTGCCAGATCATTCATCACGCTCTCCCTCGGCCTGTCCCGCATTTTGCCCGCTGCCACGCGGCGCAGCTTCACAATTACCGACATTTGGCCTGAAAGATAGCGACCTGACAGGGCGCATGCTCAAGGCATGGGCGCGGGAAAGGCTTTTCGATAGGTCAGCTTGTCATCACCCGCGCCCCAGTAATCACGGATCCGGGCCTCAAGCCCATAGCCGCGATTTTCGTAAAACTGGCGCGCAGCCTCGAAATCAGGCCCGCTGGAAGTGTCGACCAGAACCAGACGCGCCTCCTGCGAACCCAGATGCGCCTCTACGCCCTGAACCAGCTGCGCCCCGACACCGCCACGTTGCGCACCCGGCAGGACGGCAAGCGCAAGCATGTTCCAGACACCCTCTGTCATGGCTTCCGGCGCTGTATAGGCAAAGCCGAGCGGTTGATCGTCCCGCTCTGCCACCAGCCAGAAACCACCTTCCTGCCCGTCCAAAGCAGGCGCGATCATCGGCGCCAGCATCTCCGCCGGGAAAAGCCCTGTGCGGCCAACGATGTCTGTCAATCCGGGCACATCCCCGGCCCGCGCAGGCCGTATGTTCACATCTGTCATAGTCTGTTTCCTCTTTCGTCTATCTGTTGTCCATCTGCGCACGCACCGAGGTGATGCCCAGCCGCGTGACGCGATAAGGTTTGCCGCCCACCGATTTGATGAACCGACGTTTTTTCAATCGTTCGAAAACAGCAGCCGTGCAGTCTTCCAGCACATAGCCATCCCGCGTGTAGCAGGTCACATCCGCAATTTTGCCGTTGGAACGACGCTCAAAGTAAATCGCGCCACCCTGCGCGAGAACGTGCAGCACGCGCTGCTCGTGTTTAGAGATATTCAATGATTTGTCTTTCGGAGATATCCGCACCAAAGACGCTTCCGGCGCACGCGCGGAAGGGTCCGGGATCAGGTGGTCCGATTATGCATGGACCTTAGCGGCGGGTCACAAGCTCTGACATGAATTCTCCATCGCCCGCATCATGCGGGCAGGTCGTCTTGGTAAACCCTGTTGGGGGCGCAGACAATCTGCCTTACGACCAAAAGAAAAGGGTATGCCCAAAAAAGCACACCCTTTCCATGCCGTGAGTGGTTTGTTCGAAAACGCGGCGGCAATACTATCAGTTGGTGGTGTTGGCGCTGTGTAACTCCTGCAGCACAGTCCGGGTCTCAACCTCGTTCAGGATCTTATAGACGCAAGCTGTATCGACCGGACCGCCGATGCCGGCTGCTGCCGGAACATGATAGAGCATCCCGCTTTGGCCGTAGATGACTTCGTCACTGTCGAATTCCAGAATGATGACCTCGATCGGAGCCTCGCAATGCACCGGCTGCGCCAGACCAAACTGCGCGATTGCGCCGGGCAGAATGACGGCAAAGGGATCACCGCGATGGCTTTCGGCAAAGTCGCTTTCGACCATGATGCCCTGATGCGACATAACACGCACGCAGGACACATCCGGCAGCAGGTCCGCGCCGATTTCCACGGGCCTCAGATGGTCTGGACACGCACCATCGCCATCCCAGAGCACAACCCGGCGCACAGCCCGGATCGGTAGAAACCCGTTGTCGAAAGTCAGAACCAGATCGCCGACGCAAAGCGCCTCGACAGGTCGCCAACCCAGGGTGGTCGCAATCAGCTTGCCAAGCAGCAAACCCGACGCTTCCGCACTGAATTCATGCGCGTTCGGACCGAACGCGCGGTGAGTTGAGCTCAAATCGAGCATGGTCGTCCCCAAGTGTTGAATGATCCGCAATGGCAGCGCGTCTCATGTTGCAGCATGGCTCGATGCTTTGCGCGCCGCGCGGCGGGTATAGGTCTGAAAAACGGAAATTTCAGGGCACTGTTAACCAGCTTTCCGCAATGCAGATGCGGCGGTGCCGATTGTCTCCACTACGGGGCGAAGTCCGGGGCAACCCTCAGAACTTGTAGGAGAATTTTTTCACATCTGCGGCACAGACCTCGCCCGCAAACGCCGCCAGCGAATCGTCATAGTAGCTGCGGTAGTCCGCTTCGCGGCGTGAGGCGTTGACCCGCTGCAGCTTCAGCCGGAACCCCAGATGCGCCTCAACCGGTTTCAGATCCCGGTTCAGATGCTCCAGCCGCACATAGGCCTGACACCGCTCTTGCCCCCCAGCATCGGTGACATAGTGCTCGGCAGGTGATGAGGTCAGGCTGCGCACCGTGTCGGGATGGCGCAGAAAACCCTCGAAACTCAGCGCCTTGGACAAGGTTACGGCCGGGTGGTCGAACCCTTGCGCGCGCAGCCAGTGGTAATAGCTGACCAGCCGGTCCCAGGGATTGCGCACCAGGGTGAAGACGAACATGGTTTCCAGCTCGCCAGGTGAGACCAGCCCGTCGATATCCGCAAGCGTCGCGTGTTTCCACAAACGCCCCCTGGCGGGCAGGTCTTTCAGCCGATGCTTGCGCCTTTGCGCTTTCGGGGTGTCGCCAATCAGGATGTCGTCTTTCTTGGCCTTGTCCTCCAGCGCCATCATCATCGCCGTGCCGCCGGTCTTGGGCGCATGCACGAAAATGTAGTTCCGACCGCGCGAAATGATCATCTGCTTTCACACCCCTTCCACCGCACCAAATCTTTTCGAAAAAGATTTGACAAATTCCTTACCAAAGGAATTTGCGCGCTACACGTTCGACCTGATCGCGATGAGGCTGCCTGCTCCGGCAATCAAGGCGATCCCGAAGATCTGTGACAGTGTGACAGTTTCTCCAAAAAGAAAAAACGCAAAAACCGGACCGAAG
>JBCCUH010000102.1:0-7124 GCA_039197405.1 Pseudomonadota bacterium | reverse complement strand
GGTGTATGTCGCAGCGCTCTGGGCGCTTATCCCGGTGCTTGGCAATCACGGGCTTTGGTTGGCTTTGCTGATTTCCTTCGTGGCTCGGGGGATCACATTGGCGCTGCGATACCCTGCGCTGGAACGCGCTGCTGCGCGTTAAGATGAACGCATAGGCCTTCGCCCATGCGGGTCACGGCAGGGCTGAAACGTCCCATCTACAGCCAGTCAGCGCGCCCTGTGCCAACCGCGTCGGATACGCTGGCATGCCCGTCCTGCTCCAGCAGGCGGTCCAGGCCGCGAATGATCTCCTCGGCAAGCGACAGCCCACCATAGACAAGCGCAGTGTAAAGCTGCACCGCCGAGGCGCCCGCGCAGATCTTGGCATAGGCCTGCTCAGCTGTGCTGATACCGCCAACCCCAATGAGATCGATCTTGCCGCCTGTGTGATGCGACAGCTGGGCAAGGACACGGGTCGCGCGCTCGAACAGCGGCTGACCGGAGAGCCCGCCCGTTTCGGCCCTATGCGGGCTGCGCAGACCGTCCCGTTCAAGGGTGGTGTTGGTGGCAATGATCGCGTCGATGCCGGATGCCAACGCGACATCGGCGATCTCGCTGATTTCGCTATCGCTCAGATCCGGGGCGATCTTCAGAAAGACCGGGACCGGGGACGCCATTTCTGCGCGCGCCTCCATCACACCAGACAGCAAAGCAGCGAGGGCTTCGGCCCCTTGCAGGTCGCGCAGTTTTTCAGTGTTAGGCGAGCTGACATTGACCGTGGCAAAATCAAGATGCTGCCCGCAATGGGTCAGCACGCGTGCGAAATCGGACGCGCGGTCGGCGCTGTCCTTGTTTGCGCCAAGGTTCAGGCCAAGAACCATATCTCGCGGACGTTGTGCAAGCCGTTCGCCGATTGCCCGCATGCCCTCGTTATTGAACCCGAAGCGGTTGATCGCAGCGAGGTCTTCGGTCAACCGGAAAAGCCGCGGTTTGGGATTGCCGGGCTGCGGGCGCGGAGTGGCGGCGCCCACCTCGACAAAGCCGAAACCTGCGCGGCTGAGGCCCAAAAGCGCTTCTGCGTTCTTGTCAAACCCGGCGGCAAGACCCACAGGATTGGGCAGGGCGAGCCCCGCGATGCGGCAGCGCAGGCGATCTGAGGTGATCATCCCCGGTGCCGGCGCCGCGCCAGCTTGCAACGCCCCGGATCGCGATTCTGTGCGCGCGTTCCGGGTCCATCGACCGCAGTGCCCTGAGGCCAATCTGCTCCGCAAGTTTTTTCATGCAAAACCGCTCCCGTCTGGCGCCATGCCGCAGCGGATCAGGCGCGATGTCAGAACAGCGGCCTGCCTGTGAACAACCGCCTTTTGATACTCGGGGTCTGTCACCATCTTCATGAAGGCATGCGCATCAGGGTAATGGGCGATAAAGCAGGCGTCCCAACTTTCTTCCACCGGACCGATCAGCATCGTTTCAAACTGGCCGCGCCACAGGATGGTGCCGCCGACACGGGCGAATACCGGACCGGAATGTCTGCCATATTCGGCGTAAGCCTCTGCGCCTGTCATGCCAGTATTCGCATGACCTTTGGGGTAGGTTGCGACTGATTTGAACCGCACAAGGTTTAGCATGTGCAACGGCGTGTCACGATCCAGCCCTTTGAATGCGTCGAACTGGGCGCGGGTCGGATCAATGTGGCTCTCGCTCATCGCAAACCTGCGGGGAACTGATGCACCCCGTCTACCAGCGGCAGTGGCTGGGCCCATTCCACATCCTCCAGGCTCAGCTTGCGGTAAAGATGCGGAAACTCGGCGCCGCCGCGCGAGACTTCCCATTTCAAAGCCGCGCCCAAAGCGTCAGTATCGCAACTCAGTAGATACAGGTCCGGCTCACCCAGAAAGTGCTTTGCTGCGGTTTCCGCAGCCTGCGCAGCGGTGGAAAAATGCACAAAGCCATCGGCCACATCGACCGGCGCGCCGGTGGTGGTACCGTCGCGGCGCAGCTGCTGCCATTCGTCCTTGCGGAATATCTTGTATATTTTCATGGACCCCCTGATGCGCCGCGCCGAACCTTTCGTCAAGTTGCAGCGTATCGCAGCTCGCGTTGCTCTGCCCGTGCATCGGCTTGCCGCAAGGATGCCTTTGACTCGCGGGAGGCTGCGAGTCACCATCTGGCCATAACCATCAGAGAGGATTCCCACATGCTTGCACGTTTTATGACAGGCGCGGCCACCCTGGCCCTCAGCGCCGGAATTGCGTCGGCGGATTACAGCCTGACCGTTCTGCACACCAATGATTTCCATGCGCGCTTTGAGCCGATCAGCAAATATGACAGCGGCTGCGGTGAAGAAGACAATGCGGAAGGCAAGTGCTTTGGCGGATCGGCGCGTCTTGTCACAGCTGTGGCGGATGCCCGTGCGCGGTCCAACAACTCGATCCTTGTGGATGGCGGCGACCAGTTTCAGGGCACGCTTTTCTACACCTATTACAAGGGCAAGCTGGCCGCCGAGATGATGAACAAGCTGGGCTATGACGCGATGACCGTGGGCAACCACGAGTTTGACGATGGCCCCGAAGTGCTGCGCGGCTTCATGGATGCAGTGGACTTCCCGGTGCTCATGTCCAACGCGGATGTCAGCCGCGAAGAACTGCTGGCGGGCAAACTGGCGAAGTCCACGGTCATCGAACGCGGCGGTGAAAAGCTGGGCCTGATCGGCCTGACACCCGAGGACACTCACGAGTTGGCAAGCCCAGGCCCGAACATCACCTTCACCGATCCCGTGGACGCGGTGCAGGGCGAGGTCGACAAGCTGACCGGGATGGGCGTGAATAAGATCATTGTGCTCAGCCACTCTGGTTATGAAGTGGACAAGATGGTCGCGGCGGAAACCACCGGCGTTGACGTGATCGTCGGCGGTCACTCCAACACGCTGCTCAGCAACACCAACGAACGCGCCGTTGGCCCATACCCGACGATGGTGGGCAACACCGCTATCGTGCAGGCCTATGCCTATGGCAAGTTTCTGGGCGAGCTGAACGTGAGCTTCAATGACGCGGGCGAGATCACCGAGGCGACCGGTGAGCCGCTGATCATCGACGGTCAGGTGGCCGAGGATGCCGATACCAAGGCGCGGATTAAGGAAGCGGCTGAGCCGCTGGAAGAGATTCGCAACAAGGTGGTGGCCGAGGCCGCCGAAGCCATTGAGGGCGACCGCGCGATCTGCCGCGTGCAGGAATGCCAGATGGGCAATCTGGTGGCCGATGCGATGCTTGACCGAGTGAAGGACCAGGGCATTGAGGTGGCAATTGCCAACTCCGGCGGATTGCGCGCCTCGATTGATGCAGGCGAGGTGACACAAGGTGAAGTGCTGACGGTCCTGCCGTTCCAGAACACGCTGTCGACGTTCCGCGTCACCGGCGAAACGCTGGTCGCTGCGCTGGAAAACGGTGTAAGCCAGATGGAAGAGGTCAAAGGCCGCTTCCCACAAGTTGCTGGCATGACCTTCACGGTGGATCCTTCTGCGGACGTGGGCAGCCGGATCTCTGACGTGATGATTGGGGGCGCGCCCGTTGATCCGGCCAAACTTTACGGTGTTGTGTCCAACAACTACGTGCGCGGCGGCGGAGACGGCTACAAGATGTTCCGCGATGCGCAGGATGCCTATGACTTCGGGCCGGACCTGGCAGATGTGACGGCGGAATACCTTGCCGCGCAAGGCCCCTACACGCCTTATCTCGATGGCCGTATCAAAATGAAGTAAACAGCCAGCCAGATCCTTCTGCGAAGGATCTGGCGTCACGTCGCGCTCCGTAGATATCCGGGCGTTGGGACATCCTTCGCAGAAGACTTTGTCTCCGCTACACTGAAATGATGTGCGGACGTTTTGCGATCACCCTTCCCAATGATGCCATGGCGCAGCTTTTCGCGGCAGTGCCCACGAATGATCTGCCGGATGTGCCCAATTACAACGTGTGCCCGACCAACCAGGTTCACACCATCCGCTTTGATGGCGAGGCGCGACGGCTTGCGCCGATGCGATGGGGGTTTCTTCCGCATTGGTACAAAACCCCGTCAGGCGGACCGCTTCTGATCAACGCGCGGGCCGAAACCATCGCGGACAAACCTGCGTTCAAAGCCGCTTGCCGGGAACGGCGGTGCCTCATTCCGGTCACTGGCTTTTTTGAGTGGACCAAAGATGAAGAGGGCGCGCGCGATCCTTGGTACATCCACGCGCGCGACCAGACTCCCCTGGCTTTCGCTGGCGTCTGGCAGGATTGGGCACGTGATGATCTCAGCTATCGCTGCTGTGCGATTGTGACTACCGGCGCGAATGAAGCGATCTCATCCATCCACCACCGGATGCCTGTGATTCTGAGGCCGCAGGATTGGGCGCTCTGGCTGGGCGAAAGCGGCAAAGGCGCAGCCACGCTCATGCAGGCTGCGCCGGATGATCTGCTGGGCTGGCACCGGGTGGATCGCGTGGTCAATTCGAACCGCGCATCAGGTCCGGAGTTGATTGAACCGCTATGATCCCAAAACGCCGTTTACTGCGTCGGGGCGGCGGCAAAGCTGAACATTGCGGTCTTGGCAACCTCCGCCTCGTCATCGAGGACGAATTGCAGGAAGGTGTCTTCCGTGACCACGAAGCTGTGCGAGCCTCCGTTCAGGATCTCGGCGGTCGTCCAGGACGCATCACCGGCCGAGACGCTTTCGCTTGCGCCGGACAGATTGGTGAATTTCACCGAATCGCCGGCGTTCAGATATGTGATGTCCGGGAAAAACCCACCTTCCACCATCAAGACTTCATGCTCTGCGGCCGAAAGTGGCGCGCCCACCAGCGCAAGCGCGCAGGCAATGGGAAGAAAAACCCGTTTATCCATGTCAAACCTCGAATGTCGTCTGGACGCCATGATGGCATTCATCCCGTCTGCTACTTTGCATTTAAGGCTAAAAAGCGGCGATCTCTGGACGGTGGCATGGCCATCGCGAGGGCGGCTCTGCCCGGCGGGACGTCCGGCACAGCAAATTCATCGGGTGATCGGCGCCGCGAGGCTTGACGCGCCTCTGGCTCTCACATACCTACGACCTCGCTTTAGCGGGTATGGTGAAATGGTATCATAAGAGCCTTCCAAGCTTAAGGTGCGGGTTCGATTCCCGCTACCCGCTCCAAGCGCCTCCCGCCAAGATCAAATCAATTGCACCGCGCGCCTGTGCCGCGCTTGACGCCGCAGGCCGCAGGGCATTAGGTCGGCGCGCAAAACATCAGGAGATGTCATGAGCGCTGACGCCGCACCGACACAGCCCGCCACAGATCATCTGGCCGAACTGCCCCCGCCCAACGCGGAAGCCGAACGCGCCAAATCCCGCGATTTCGGGGCATTGCGCCACTTGGGTCCGTTTCTAGCGCCCTATACGCGTTTGGTCATTCTCGCAGGACTGGCGCTGATCACAACTGCTGTGCTGTCGCTGATGTTGCCGCTTGCGGTGCGCCGTGTGGTCGACAGTTTCGAAAGCGCTGATGGCTTTCTGCTCGATCAGTATTTCGCGGCAGCCATGGGCATTGCCGCGCTGCTGGCCGTGGGCACCGCGTTTCGCTACGGGCTGGTGACGAAGCTAGGGGAACGGGTCGTCGCCGATATTCGCAAAGCGGTGTTTGATCGCGTCATCGGCATGAGCCCGGCGTTCTATGAAAAGATCATGACCGGCGAAGTCCTGAGCCGTATCACCACCGACACGACGCTGCTGCTGTCGGTCATCGGCTCATCAATTTCGGTGGCCCTGCGCAATGTGCTTATCTTCTTTGGCGGGTTGGTTCTGATGCTTTTCACCTCGGCGAAACTGACCGGGCTGGTCTTGCTGCTGGTGCCTATGGTGATTGTGCCCATTTTGTTTCTGGGCCGCCGTCTGCGGGTGCTCAGCCGCGAAAATCAGGACTGGATCGCCGCCTCGTCAGGCAATGCCTCCGAGACGCTGAGCGCGGTGCAAACGGTGCAGTCTTTCACCCATGAGGCGCAAAGCCAGGGCGCCTTTCGTGACTACACAGAAAAAAGCTTTGATGCCGCACGCCGCCGCATTCGCGTGCGGGCGCTGCTGACCGCGATTGTCATTTTCCTCGTCTTCGCAGGCGTTGTTGGGGTTTTGTGGATTGGCGCGCGGGATGTGCGGGCAGGTGACATGAGCACCGGCGCTTTGGTGCAATTCGTGATCTACGCAGTCATGGTCGCGGGTGCCGTCGCGGCCCTGTCGGAAATCTGGAGCGAGCTACAGCGCGCAGCGGGCGCCACGGAGCGGCTGGTTGAGCTGCTGGACGCGCAGGACACGGTCCGCGATCCGGACGTGCCTGCGGTGCTTGCGCGTCCCGTGCGCGGCGCCATCGGCTTCGAGAACGTCAGCTTCAGATACCCGTCGCGCCCGAATGCACCTGCGCTGGAGAATGTCACGCTGACGATTGCACCCGGTGAAACCGTTGCCTTTGTGGGGCCATCGGGCGCTGGAAAGACCACGATCATTCAGATGCTGCAGCGGTTCTACGACCCGCAATCGGGGGTGATTACCCTTGATGGGATCGCGCTGCCCGATATGGACCGCGACGCCTTTCGCGAGCACATCGCACTGGTGCCGCAGGATCCGATCATCTTCGCCGCCTCGGCGCGCGAAAACATCCGCTTTGGTCGCCCGGATGCGATTGACGCTGAAGTGGAAGCTGCGGCTAAAGCCGCCGCTGCCCATGATTTCATCTCGGCGCTGCCGGATGGCTATGGCTCATACGTGGGCGAACGCGGTGTGATGCTTTCGGGCGGGCAAAAACAGCGTATCGCCATCGCCCGCGCGATCCTGCGCGATGCGCCTGTTCTGCTGCTGGATGAGGCCACATCGGCGCTTGATGCAGAATCCGAACGCGCCGTGCAGCGCGCGGTGGATGAGCTGGCACATGGGCGCACAACCTTGATTGTGGCGCACCGCCTTGCAACAGTGAAGAAAGCCGACCGGATCGTAGTGATGGACGCGGGCAGAATCGTGGCCACCGGAACGCATGACGCTTTGGTCGCCGAAGGCGGGCTTTATGCGCGATTGGCCAGTTTGCAGTTCACCGCCGGGCCTGAGTAACGACAGGTCTGAAACGTAACGTGACTTTACGCGCTTAAACG
>JBCCUH010000101.1:0-7132 GCA_039197405.1 Pseudomonadota bacterium | reverse complement strand
ATAAGGAAAGCACGACATGACCCCTCAGCAAGCCAGCGCCGAAGCCCTGAAAATCTGTCAGCTCGCCCCGATCATACCGGTTTTGGTCGTTCATAACGTGACGCACGCACGCCCTCTGGCAACAGCATTGGTCGCTGGCGGTCTGCCCGCTCTGGAAGTGACGCTGCGCACCCCGGCTGCGCTGGAGGTGATTGCCGAAATGGCGCAGGTGCCGGGCGGTATTGTCGGGGCCGGAACCTTGCTGACACCGGATGACGTGGCGAGGGCCAAAACCGCCGGTGCGACATTCGGCGTCTCCCCCGGCGCGACCGATGTGCTGCTGAACGCCTGCGAGGATGCAGAGCTGCCACTTCTGCCCGGCGCCGCGACCGCTTCGGAAGCTATGCGGTTGCTGGAGCGTGGCTATAGTGTGCAAAAGTTCTTTCCGGCGGAAGCTTCGGGCGGTGTGCCAGCACTGAAAGCCATTGGCGCCCCTATTCCGCAGGTTCGGTTTTGCCCGACTGGAGGCGTCAGCCCTGACAATGCAAAAGCCTATCTGGCGCTTCCGAACACGGTCTGTGCAGGGGGCAGCTGGGTCTGTCCGCAAAACCTGATTGATGCGGAAGACTGGGGCGCCATCGAAGCACTTGCGCGCGAAGCGGCACAGCTCACGGTTTAGCGCACCTCAATTCTTCGACGAAGAATTGCCGTGCGCCAAGTTGCGCCGCGCTTCAGGCCTTGCCCAGACGCTCCATCAACGCAGCATTCACCTCAGGTGTGACGAATTTCGAAACGTCCCCCCCAAGCCGCGCGATTTCCTTCACCAGTTTTGAGGCGATCGCCTGATGCTCGGCTTCCGCCATCAGAAACACGGTCTCGATACTGTCGTCCAGAACCCGGTTCATGCCCACCATCTGAAACTCATATTCGAAGTCAGTCACCGCCCGCAGTCCCCGCACGATGATCTGCGCACCGACGTCACGGGCGCAATCGACCAGCAGGTTTTCAAACGGATGCACTATGATCTCGGTCGCTGTCTCGATCTCTGCGCAGGCCCGGGTGATCATCTCGACACGCTCTTCGAGATCAAAAAGCGGCCCCTTGTCACGATTGATCGCAACGCCGATCACAAGCTTGTCGACCAGACCGCAGGCGCGGCGGATCACATCCAGATGGCCGAGGGTGACAGGATCAAAGGTGCCGGGATAAAGACCAGTTCGCATGAGGACGCGCTCCTTGCTTGCGCTGCCAGTGTCTGGGGTGACGCAACTATATTGCGCAGCCAGTTGCAAGACGAAAGTCTGCCCTGTGCAGCCGTCGCATCAGGGCAACCTGGCATCAATGCCCCATGATCATACCTTCAAGCGCGTCTTTCTCCATCGCCAGCTCGGCCAGCCGCGCCTTCACGACGTCGCCAAGCGTGATCAGCCCCACAAGCTTGCCGTCTTCGACAACAGGCATGTGCCGAAAGCGGCCTTTGGTCATTTTGCTCAGAACGGAATCCGCACTGTCTGCCCGCGTGCAGGTTACCAGCTTCGATGTCATATACGCGTTCACTGTTTCAGCCAGACAGGGGGCACCTTTGTTGGCAAGCTCGCGCACGATGTCGCGCTCGGACAAAATACCATCGGCCGTTTCGCCATCTTTGGACACGACGACCGTACCGATTTTCTTTGATGCCAGGATTTGCGCTGCCTCACGGACCAAACTGTTTGGCTTGACAGTCACAACACTATCGCTCGCTTTGGATTTCAGGATGTGCTGTACCAACATGGGCGTTCTCCGAAGACGTTATTAATACCTGCAAGCGTCCTTCATGGTCTGACGCAAGTCAAGGGACGCAATGTCGTGTCAGTTGCAACCCGCTTCCAGATGGGTGATTTCTTGGCGCAGACCGCTGACCAGCAACTCCGCCAGCCGGGTGAGCCTGCGCAGATGACGGTCCGCCGTATGGCGTACCAGATAGAACGACCGCGTCAGGCTGACCTGATCGGTCAGCACCCGGCGCAGATCGGGCGCCGACGGCAGAGCGAAATCATGAACGACCCCTAACCCCGCGCCCTGACGGATCGCGTGGAACTGCACTGCAACCGAATTTGACGCCAGCGGCACCCGCTCGACCCCCAGCGCGCTGAGATAATCCAGTTCCTTGTCGAAAATCATATCGGGGATATAGCCGATCATCCGGTGCCCGGACAGATCATCCAGCGCCGGTGCAAGGCTGAGATAAGAGGGCGCAGCGGCCAGATGCAGCTTGTAGTCGCTTATTTTCTGCACTGTCAGCCGTCCTCCCGTGGGGGCGCTGACCGTGATCGCCATATCTGCCTCGCGGCGGCTGAGGTTGACCACACGCGGCAAGGCGACGATCTGAATGTCCAGATCCGGATGATCCTCGCAAATCCGCGCGCAGACCTGCGGCAACAGGAAATTGGCGCAGCCATCGGGGGCGCCGATGCGCAGGCTTCCACTCAGATCACCGCCCTGCCCCGCTCCGCCCGGCGCGATCTCGCGTGTTGCCTGCAGCGCGGTTTCAGCTTCCTCAGCCAGCGGCACCAACCGCACACCCGAGGCGGTCAGCTCATATCCCTGCGGTGACTTGGCAAAAAGCGGCGCGCCCAGCCGCGCCTCCAGCCGCGCAATGCGGCGCCCGACCGTGGCCGGATCAATACGCAAAAGCTTGCCTGCCGCGGAAAGACTTGACCCGCGCGCCACCGCCAAAAACACCCTGAGGTCATCCCAATTTTCCGCCATGGATTCCGCCCCTTTTGCAAAATCGCAAAACTCATTTGTCAAACTGCCTCTACCACAGACAATTTTGCAAGACTATGCTCGGTCCGGAATTTGCAGCTGTCAGGGAGGCCCCGGCTCATGAAAGAACTCACCCACTACATCAACGGTCAACAGGTCAATGGCGCATCGGGACGGTTTGCCGATGTGTTCAACCCCGCCACTGGCGATGTGCAGTCGCTCTGCCCAATGGCCTCCGCGCAGGAAGTTGAACAGGCGATTGCGGATGCGGCCAAGGCCCAGGCCGCCTGGGGCGCAACCAACCCTCAGAAACGGGCGCGCGTCATGATGGCCATGGTCGGCCTGATGAACCGTGATATGGACAAGCTGGCCGAGGCGCTTTCATCCGAGCATGGCAAGACCATCCCGGATGCCAAGGGCGATCTGCAGCGCGGGCTGGAGGTGATCGAATACTGCATCGGTGCGCCGCAGATGCTGAAAGGTGAATTCACCGACAGCGCCGGTCCCGGTATCGACATGTACTCCATGCGTCAGCCGCTGGGCGTGGTGGCGTCGATCATGCCGTTCAACTTCCCGGCAATGATGCCGCTGTGGCATGTCGGCCCTGCGCTGGCCTGCGGCAACGCGGTTGTTCTGAAACCTTCCGAGCGCGACCCGTCCGTGCCTTTGATGCTGGCCGAGCTTTTCGTGGAAGCGGGCTTGCCTGCCGGTGTCTTCCAGGTGGTTAACGGCGACAAGGAGGCTGTGGACACGCTTCTGGACAGCGAGACCATTCAGGGCGTCAGCTTTGTCGGCTCGACCCCGATTGCGCAGTATATCTATTCGCGCGCCACGGCGAATGGCAAACGCGCGCAGTGTTTCGGCGGCGCCAAGAACCACATGATCGTCATGCCCGATGCGGACATGGACCAGGCCGCAGACGCGCTGGTCGGTGCCAGCTTCGGCGCAGCAGGCGAGCGCTGCATGGCTATCTCCGTTGCCGTTCCCGTGGGCGACGAGACTGCAGACCGGCTGATCGACGCGCTTGTGCCGCGGATGGAAAAGCTGAAAGTCGGCCCCTACACCGCTGGCGATGACGTGGATATGGGTCCGGTCGTGACCGCCGCCGCCAAAGAGCGTATCCTGGGGCTGATCAATTCCGGTGTCGAGCAGGGCGCGGAACTCGTGGTCGACAATCGCGACTTCAAATTGCAAGGCTATGAAGACGGCTTTTTCGTCGGCCCGCATCTGTTCGACAAGGTCACGCCGGATATGGAGATCTACAAGCAAGAGATCTTCGGCCCCGTGCTCTCCACAGTGCGCGCCGGATCCTATGAAGAAGCCATTGGTCTGGCGATGGATCATGAATACGGCAACGGCACGGCGATTTTCACCCGTGACGGTGACACAGCCCGCGATTTTGCCAGCCGGATCAATATCGGCATGGTCGGGATCAACGTGCCGATCCCGGTTCCGCTGGCCTATCACACCTTTGGCGGCTGGAAGAAATCCATGTTCGGCGATCTCAACCAGCACGGGCCGGACAGCTTCAAGTTCTACACACGCACCAAAACTGTGACCGCCCGCTGGCCGTCAGGCATCAAGGAAGGTGGCGAGTTCAACTTCAAGGCCATGGACTAACACAACAGGCGTGCTGCCCCTGCTTGGTGGCGCGCCCTACCCTTCATCTTGCCTGTAAACTCCCCCCGGAGGGCCGGATTCAATCGCCCGCGACCTGGCTGTAGTGCGCCTGTGTCTGCCCTCTCAGCCCGGCCCAGAACCCTGACGCGATGCCAAGGGCCCGCAGCCCGCGATAATAGCAGTAGCGCCCGGCAACTGGCGAGATAGCGACACGCACAGCCCCCGACAGCCCTTTGGAGATCACTTGCGACAGGCCATGAAGAAATGCCGTTTGAGGCCGGGTTTTGCGGCGCAACGCCAGTTTGGTAATCGATTGGTCTCGCGCGCGATCAAACACGTAAGCTGGCGTCAGCCGATCAGTGGGCACTTCTTCAGTGACAATTGCGCCCGGCACCCAAGCCAGCTTCAGACCTGCAGCAAAGGCGCGCCGCGACAGATCGGTGTCTTCACCGCCACTGAGATTGTAGGCTGCATCAAATTGCAGCCCCGCCTGCTGCAAGGCCTGCAGGTCGGCAATCCAATTGTTGGTGGCCAGGTCAAACCGGCGGCCCTGCCGCGCGGCCTTTTCCTTGCGTGCATCGCTCACCTGCGCCGCTTTCTGGTGATAGGCCAGCACATCGGCCTCACTGTCCGAGCAGCCGCCTTTCGGCGCCACAGGTCTGAGCGGACCGCCGCCAAGCTGCGCGCTGGCATCGCGAACCCCGGACATCAGAACGCGCAACCAGTCATGGCGCACCTGTTCGTCGTCATCGACAAAAGCCAACCAATCCGCCCCATCCTGCTGCGCCGCACGCAATGCAGCATTGCGGGCAAGGGCGATGCCCAGTTGCGGCGCATGTACCGCGCGCGCGGGCCAGCCAGACCGTGCGGCGAAATCGGCCACAACAGGCTCGATCGTCAATTGGCTGTCGTTTTCAACAAAGACAAAGCTCAGCTCGGTGCCCTGGGGAACGTCCAACGCAAGATACGAGGTGATAAGATCACCCAGCATCCGCGGCCGTTGTCGCGTACGAACTGCGATAGTGAGACGCTCAAGTACACGCGTCATCGGTACTCCCCCCGGAACATGTCATGAAATCTGACCGAGCACAGCACCAAGATCAACCGCGCGCACTTGCACCGCATCTGCATTGCGGCGCATGTGTTGCACCAACGCCCCCACTGACGCAAGGGAAGCCATGAACGCACCCGTCCAGGAAATTGACATTCGAACATCCGGAGCCGCCGGTCTGATCACCTTGCAACGCGCAGCCGCGCTGAATGCGCTGACCTATGACATGGCAAACGCCATAGATGGCGCGCTGCACATGTGGCGAAACGACCCATCTGTCCAGGTGATCGTTATTGATGCAGAAGGCGACAAGGCGTTCTGCGCGGGCGGTGATATTGCCGAACTTTACAAAACCGGAACCGGAGGTGATTTCACCTTTGGCAGGACCTTCTGGCGCGATGAGTATCGGCTGAATGCTGCCCTTGCCGCCTACCCCAAACCCATTGTCACCCTGATGCAGGGCTTCACCATGGGCGGCGGTGTTGGCATCGGCTGCCATGCCAGCCACCGCATTGTTTGCGAAAGCAGCCGGATCTCCATGCCGGAATGCGCCATCGGGCTGGTCCCTGATGTGGGCGGATCGCTGATATTGGCCAATTCGCCGGGGCGTCTGGGCGAATATCTTGCTCTGACCACCGCCAGAATGAACGCAGGCGACGCCATTCATTGCGGTTTTGCCGACAGTTTCGTACCGCAGGCAGACTGGTCTGCGATGATCGGCGCGCTCTGCGAGACCGGTGATGCCCGCGTCATCGAGACCTTCATCAAACCTGCACCCGAGACAATCCTCGACAAAGCCATGATCAACCGGCTTTTCACTGGCGAGGCGCTTGGCGACATTCTGCGCGATCTGCAAAACGATAGCTCGGACTTCGCCAAGGGCGCATTGAAGAAGATCGGCCATAATTCGCCGCTTTCCATGGCCTGCGCAGTTGAGATGATCCACCGCTTGCGCGGCTCGGGTGACCTACAGCGCGCGCTGGAGCTGGAATATCGCTACACTTTCCGCGCGATGGAGCATGGCGATTTTCTCGAAGGCATCCGCGCCGCGATCATCGACAAGGATCGCGCCCCTCGCTGGAAGCATGCGCTGGACAAAGTGCCGCCGGTTGCGGTTTCCTCAATGTTACGGCCGCTTGGCCCAGACAAGCTCACATTCGAAAAGGAACAAACGCCCATGCAGATCGGATTTATCGGACTTGGAAATATGGGCGGGCCGATGGCGGCCAATCTGGCCGCGGCAGGCTATGCGGTACGCGGATTTGATGTGGCGGGTACAGGCGCTGAAGGTGTGGACATGGTCGGTGATGCGCAAACCGCTGCCAAGGACGCGGATATTGTGGTGACCATGCTGCCCAATGGCGACATTCTCAGAAAAGTCGCGGCAGAGATCATCCCGGTGATGAAATCCGGCGCTGTCTTGCTGGATTGCTCTACCGTGGATGTGGAAAGCGCGCGCGCCGTTGCCGAAGACGCGGAAGCAGCCGGGCTGATGCCGCTGGACGCGCCTGTCTCCGGCGGTGTTGGCGGTGCGGCGGGCGGCACACTGACCTTCATGGTTGGCGGCTCAGAGGCCGCTTACGCCAAGGCGCTGCCGCTCTTTGAGGTCATGGGGCAAAAATCAGTGCTTTGCGGCCCATCCGGCAACGGGCAAGCGGCCAAGATCTGCAACAACATGATCCTCGGCGCCACAATGATTGTCACCTGCGAAGCTTTCGCATTGGCCGACAAACT
>JBCCUH010000100.1:0-7171 GCA_039197405.1 Pseudomonadota bacterium | reverse complement strand
GGAGAATATCCCGACCTATTGCGAGGTGAAGAACGGGCTGAAGGAGCGCGAGTCTGTCCATCCTTTGATTGATCATATTCTGGAGGAAACTCAGGGTATCATCGTTTATCAGGAACAGGTGATGCAGATCGCGCAGGTCATGGCGGGCTATAGCCTGGGCGGTGCGGATTTGCTGCGTCGCGCCATGGGCAAGAAGATCAAGGAAGCGATGGATGCCGAGCGCCCCAAGTTTGAGACGGGCGCAGCGGAGAACGGGGTGGATGCCAAGAAGGCGTCCGAGGTGTTTGACCTTCTGGAGAAATTTGCCAACTACGGCTTCAACAAATCGCACGCGGCGGCCTATGCGGTGGTCAGCTATCAGACGGCCTGGCTGAAAGCCAACCATCCGGTGGAGTTCATGGCCGGTGTCATGAACTGCGACATCCATTTGACCGACAAGCTCGCGGTTTATTTTGAGGAGGTGAAGAAGGGGCTTGATCTGCCCTGGGTGCCGCCATGCGTGAACCGTTCAGATGCGACGTTCAAAGTGGTGGAGGGCAAGCTGGTCTATGCGCTGGGCGCTTTGAAGAACGTCGGCGTCGAAGCGATGCGGCTTGTGGAAGAGGGGCGCGACGGCAAGCCGTTTGCGACGCTTTTCGATTTCGCACGGCGGGTGGATTTGAAGAAGGTCGGCAAAAGGCCGCTGGAGATGCTGGCGCGGTCAGGAGCCTTCGATCAGCTTGATCCGAACCGGCGGCGGGTTTTCGACAGTCTTGATGGGCTTGTAGCGTATTCGGCGGCGATCTTTGATCAGAAAACCTCCAATCAGGTATCGCTCTTTGGTGAAGCAGGAGATGATCTGCCAGAGCCGCGTCTGAGCCCGGTGACCGACTGGCTTCCGGCAGAGCGGCTGGGAGAAGAGTTTCGGGCCGTCGGATTCTATATGTCCGGTCATCCGCTTGACGACTACATGCCGCCGCTGAAACGCAAGGGCGTCATGACGCTGGACGAGGTGACAGCCAAAGCGGAACGCGGCGCTTTGGTGGCCAAGCTTGCAGGTGTCGTGGCTGGGCGGCAGGAGCGCAAATCCGCGCGCGGCAACCGGTTTGCCTTTGCGCAGCTCAGCGACACCACGGGCGCCTATGAGGTGACGCTGTTCTCTGACACGCTCGACAAATGCCGCGAGCATCTGGAAACCGGTGCGAAGGTAGTTGTGACTGTGGAAGCGACCATGGAAAGCGATCAGTTGAAATTGCTGGGGCGGTCGGTTGCACCGATTGATGTGGCTGTTGCCGACGCAGGGCAGACCGCGCTGCGAATTTTCGTCGAAAATTCTGGCGCGGTTCCGAATATTGCCTCTGTGCTGGACAGAGCGCAGGAGACGGTGAAGCAAGGGGCGAAGGGGCCGGTGACGCTGTGTTTGTTGGGGTCTGACCTTCCTGGCGATGTTGAGATTGATCTGGGTTGCGAGTTCCCGGTTAACCCCCAAATCAAGGGTGCTTTGAAAAGCCTGGATGGGGTCATGCAGGTCGAGGAGGTCTGACATGGCTTGCGTGCTTTATGAAAAGGACGGGCGCATTGCCCGGATCACGCTGAACCGGCCTGAGGTCATGAACGCCATTGATCTGAAGATGCCCGGTGCCTTGCAGGCGGCTGTGGAGCGCGCGGACGCGGATCCCGAAGTCCACGTCATGGTGCTGTCCGGTGCGGGGCGCGCATTTTGTGCAGGTTATGATCTGCAGGCGTTTGCCGAGGCCGAGGGCGGCAATCCGGGCGTGCAGCAAATGCCTTGGGATCCCATACAGGATTACCAGTTCATGTGGGCCAACACGCAGGCGTATATGTCGCTTTGGCGTGCGGTGAAACCGGTGATCTGCAAAGTGCACGGCTATGCGGTGGCGGGTGGTTCTGACATCGCCTTGTGTGCCGATCTGACGTTCATGGCTGAAGATGCGCAGATCGGTTACATGCCGGCGCGTGTCTGGGGCAGCCCGACAACGGCCATGTGGGTTTATCGCATCGGCGCGGAGCGGGCCAAGCGCATGTTGTTCACTGGTGACAGGATATCCGGACGTGAGGCGGAAAAAATGGGACTGGTGCTGAAAGCGGTTCCTGGGGATGCGCTGGATGATGCGGTTGAGGCCATGGCCGCGCGCATGGCAACCGTTCCGATTAACCAGCTTGCGATGCAGAAGATGGTGATCAACCAGGCGATGGAAGGGGCGGGTTTGCAGGCGACGCAGCGGCTTGCCACGATCTTTGACGGGGTGACGCGGCATTCTCCTGAAGGGGTGAATTTCAAGCGGCGCTCGGAAGCTGTTGGCTGGAAGCAGGCGGTTCGGGAACGCGATGAGGGCACTTACGATTGGACACGCGATGAGGACCTGCCGCGCCGCAACAGGTGAGCCGGTAAAACTTTTTGAAAAGTTTTGTTTCGCACTGCGTGCGAGAGTTTATCTGGCAAGATGAAGCTGGAGCAGTATCAGGTATTGAGCGCGCGCCAAGTGGGCAGCAGATCGCTTGGGGCGGAACCGGCTTGGTAAACAGCCCGCGCAATGGCGCGGCTGACGCACAGGGAGGCCGCGTGACCGATCTGGGCCAGATCGAGATCGGGCTGATTCAGCGGTTTGGCCCCGGTGGTTGCTGCAAAGATGAGATCGCCATCCATTGGCGTATGTGCCGGAACGCAGGCGCGGGCGATGCCGTCGTGGGCCGCAGTTGCCATGCGTTTGCATTGGGCCTTGTCCAGCGCCGCATCGGTTGCGACAATGCCGATGGTTGTATTGGCGCAAGCCATCATGGCGGTAAGCTTGTCGGTGTGGCTTTGCGTGCCGAGATCTGACCGTTGATCGACGCCCACTCCGCCAAACTCGCCTGACTGCTCGAAGGGCGCGGCCCAGAAGTGGCGATTGCCGGGGGTGGTCACGCTGCCGACGGGATTGGCGACCATCAAGGCGCCGACCGTGATCCCGCCCTCCAGCACGAAAGAAGCGGATCCTATGCCGCCTTTCAATGTCGCAGTCAGGGCGCCAGTCCCTGCGCCCACGCTGCCCATCGCAAACTCTGCTGTTGCCTCTGACATGGCCGCAAAGCCAAGTCCTGGGTAGGGGTTTTGGTGCCAGTCTTTGGCACCACCGTTGATCAGATCGAAGATGATGGCGGCTGGGACGATAGGAACCTTTGCGTTCAGAACCTTAAAACCGCGGCCATTGTTGCGCAGCCAGTCCATGACGCCACCGGCTGCTTCCAGCCCGAACGCAGAACCACCGGACAGCACAAAAGCATCGACGCCCGGCGCGGTCTTGTCCGGGTCCAGCAAGTCGGTTTCGCGGCTGCCGGGCGCACCGCCCATCACATGAACAGAGCTTGTGAGAGGCGCATCTGCGGTCAACACTGTGGTGCCGGATTTCAGTTGGGCATCCTGCGCGTGCCCGACGCGCAATCCGGCAACATCGGTGATCAGATTGAGTGGCCCGGGTTTCATGCGCGTGTCCTTCTCCACATGACGATAGCGGCCAGCATACCGCCAAAGGCGCCGCCGATGTAGCTGCCCTCATGCATCAGCGCGGCGCGAACAAAGCCTTCGGGGTTGGCGAAAGCATCCGGGTTGGGCAGCAGCCCTACCAATGAGTTGATGTTCCCGATTGCCCCATAGGACAGACCGAGAAACGCCCCCAGCGTCGTTGCGGCAATGGCTACGCCCATGGCGCGCAGCCCGTGATCCAGAAACGCAGGGCCATTTGGGCTGCGCATCAACCCGATCACAAATGCAGGATGGCCCATCGCCAATCCCATCCACCAGCTGGCCATCCAGCCGACCTGCGCGGCGCCGATCCTTGCCGGCAACTCGGGATGGATGCCAAACTGCGGAAACTTCACGTCGTAGAAGTAACTGGAGCCGACGGAAAAGCTGATCTGGTTGTGCAACGCTCCGAAAAGCCCCGCGGCCACCATTGCCAGCAGGCACAGAAGGATGAAGACAAAGGGTCTGCTGTGCATGCTTTGAGCTCCTTGTTGTCGTGATCCATATGTTTCACGGGTACGCCAAGGGGGGAAGGGTGAATTTCATCCGGTCGTTTGGTAACCCACTCTTAACCTTTGATTGCTGCGATGCAGCATGTTACGGTCTGGAATGCCGGTTTCAGGAGATGCGACATGAGTGCAACCGCCAGAAAAACTGCCCCCATGCCGGATGATATCCGTGCTGCCAAGGGCAAGACACCCTTGGTCAGTCTGACGGCCTATACCACGCCCATGGCGCAGATGATGGATGCCCATTGCGACTTTGTTCTGGTAGGGGACAGCGTTGGCATGGTGCTGCATGGGCTGCCATCCACATTGGGTGTGACACTGGAGATGATGATCCTGCACGGGCAGGCCGTTGCACGCGGTCTGAGCACCTCGATGATGGTGATCGACATGCCGTTTGGCAGCTATGAGGCCAGCCCGCAGCACGCTTTTGAGAATGCCGCACGGCTGATGCGGGACACCGGCGCGGGTGCGGTCAAGCTGGAAGGCGGGCAACAGATGGCCGAGACCATCGCCTTTCTCGTGGCGCGCGGCATTCCGGTGATGGCGCATATCGGTCTGACGCCGCAGTCGATCAACACGTTGGGTGGATACAAGGTGCAGGGCCGCGATGAGCAGGCCGATGTCCTGGTTGCTGATGCCCGCGCTGTCGCCTCGGCAGGTGCATTTGCCGTGGTGCTTGAGAAGGTTCCACAGGTGCTGGCCGACCGGATCACAGCTGATCTAGACATTCCGACGATCGGTATCGGCGCATCGGCAGGATGTGACGGGCAGATCCTGGTGGTGGATGACATGCTGGGGCTTTTCACGGCGTTCAAGGCGAAATTCGTCAAACGCTATGCGCATCTTGGCGAGGCAGGCGAGGCAGCGATAGCCGCCTATGCAGAGGATGTGCGCGCGCGCAGGTTTCCTGGTCCCGAGCATGTGTTTTCCGACGCGGCTCCCGCAAAGAAAGCCGGCTCATGACCCCGCCGAAGATCATTCGTTCGCTGCCCGAGTTGCGCCTGATCACCAAAGAGTGGCGCATGGCCGGTGACAGCATTGGTGTGGTGCCCACGATGGGCGCGTTGCACGACGGTCATCTCAGCCTTGCCCATGCCTCCAAAGCCCGGTGTGACCGCACCGTCGTGACGATCTTCGTGAACCCCAAGCAGTTCAACAATCCCGAAGATCTGGAAAACTATCCCAGGACCGAGGAAGAGGATGCACGCAAGCTGACACCCATTGGCGTGGATGTCGTTTATGTGCCTGATGGCGATACGATGTATCCTTCGGGGTTTTGCACGAACGTGTCTCTGTCCGGCCTGACGGATGTGCTCTGCGGCGCGCATCGGCCCGGACATTTTGACGGGGTTGCAACTGTTGTGACCAAGCTTTTTACCCAGACAAGCGCCAGCCACGCTTTTTTCGGTGAGAAGGATTTTCAGCAGTTGCAGGTCGTCACGCGGCTTGCGGCCGATCTTAATATCCCCATTGAAGTCATCGGCTGCCCCACCATCCGCGAAGAGGACGGGCTGGCAATGTCATCGCGCAATCTTCTGCTGTCTGACCGCGCGCGCATCTGGGCACCCCGTCTATATGAGGAGATGGAAACACTGGCGCAGGCGGTGCGGGACGGTGCCGATTTTGCAACTGCCCAGACCAAGGCCATTGCCAACCTTGAGGCTGCGAAATTCACCGGGATCGATTATCTTGAAATGCGCGCGATTGATGATCTTGATCTGGTGAGCAACGCTGTGCGACCTGCACGCCTTTTTGCGGCGGCATGGTTGGCAGGTGTTCGGCTCATCGACAATATCGCCGTTTGATCTGCCACTTGCGCTTGCCTGCCGGCAGCGATAAACCGCGCGTTTTTCGCAGATGGAAGGACGCGGCATGGCCGAACTGGCGATTGATTTTGGCACGTCGAATTCCGCAGCAGGCTGCAGGCTGGACGGCGCGCCTGTTATCCTTGAACCGGAACTGGGCGCACAAACGCTTCCCACAGCTGTTTTCTTCGATTTCGAGGAACGCGAGGTCGTGTTCGGAACTCAGGCCGAACAGGCGCTGTTCGACGGGGCCTGGGGCCGATACATGCGCGCGCTCAAATCCTTGCTTGGCACGCCGCTCATTCGCGAAAGTGGGAATTTTCTGGGAAAGCGTACCAGCTATCTTGAGATCGTTGCGAGGTTCCTGAGTGAGATGAAAACCCGCGCAGAGGCGCAGACGGGTCTTGTCTTCACGCAAGCCCTGTCGGGAAGACCGGTGCGATTTCACGCCGATCCGGGCCGGGATGCCCAGGCCGAGACAGATTTGCGGGATGCCTATGCGATTGCGGGCTTCGATCAGGTGCGTTTCATGTTCGAGCCGGAAGCCGCGGCCCGTGCGCGCCAATCCCGTTTGAAAGCCGGCGACACAGGGCTGGTTATCGATATCGGGGGCGGCACATCGGATTTCACCGTGTTTCGGTCTGGCGGCGCTGGTATCGAGATTGTGCATAGCGAAGGCTTGCGTCTTGGCGGCACTGATTTCGACCGCCTGCTGAGCATCATGCATATCATGCCTTTGGCCGGACGGGGGAGCGAAATCCGCCACGCCTTTGGCTCGGAGACCCACCTGGCCCCCAACGCGATTTTTAACGATCTCGCCACCTGGCAAAAGATCCCGTTCCTTTACACCGCCGAGACACGCCGCGCCGCCAAAGATCTGCACGCCTACGCGGCCCAGCCGGACAGGCTCGCCCGGCTTGTCCGGATTCTGGAAGACGAGCGCGGCCATGATCTCGCCTTTGCTGTTGAAGCGGCTAAGATCGCGTTGAACACATCAGATGCGTCAACGACCAAGGTGAATCTCAGCGCGTTGGAGCCAAAACTCAAAGGCAGTCTCAGCGCTGAAGCATTGGGGCGAACGCTCGCTGCATCGGCAGATGACATCGCCGATCACGCGGATCTTTGCACGCGCAATGCAAAGCTCTCAAAGGATGAGATCACCCATCTGGTCCTCGTTGGCGGCTCCAGCCTGATGGGAGTTGTTCAAACCGCCGTTCAGTCCCGGTTTCCGAATGCCAAAACCGAAACCGGTGGGGCGCTTACTGGTATTATCGAAGGCCTCGCCCTCTCCAGCCGGATCTGAAGCCCATCCTTCTTCGGTCCCAAAATACCTCGGGGAGCGCGAGGGGCAGCGC
>JBCCUH010000099.1:0-7224 GCA_039197405.1 Pseudomonadota bacterium | reverse complement strand
GTGCGGATCAACCGTGGAAATATCGAAATTTTTCAAACTGGTATCTGGTGATTTTGAAGCTTCGGAACGAAGGTTGATTTACGTGATTGCACATGCTTGCGGTTTTGGGCATTTTGCGCCTGATCCTACCCAAGCGCAGACGGAGTGCAACATGAGCGACAATCCTTCCGCTGACGAGTCCGCCTTCAAGCGGGTCATGTTGAAAATCTCCGGTGAAGCGCTGATGGGCGATCAGGGATTTGGCCTTCATCCCCCTACCGTTGAGAGAATTGCCAGAGAAATCAAGTCGGTTCACGATCTGGGCGTCGAGATATGCGTCGTCATTGGCGGCGGCAATATCTTTCGCGGACTGCAAGGATCTGCTCAGGGGATGGAGCGTACGACTGCCGATTACATGGGCATGCTGGCGACCGTGATGAATGCGCTTGCGATGCAAAGCGCGCTTGAGGGCTTGGGTGTTTTCACCCGCACCATCAGCGCGATTCCCATGGATCAGGTGTGCGAGCCCTACATCCGCCGCCGCGCCGTGCGCCATCTTGAGAAAAAGCGCGTCTGCATCTTTGCTGCTGGTACCGGCAACCCATATTTCACCACAGACACGGCTGCGACCCTGCGCGCCAATGAAATGGCCTGCGAAGCCATTTTCATGGGCAAGAACGGTGTGGATGGCGTTTATGACAAGGATCCGTCCAAGCATGATGACGCCGTGCGCTATGACACTGTGACCTACGATGAGGTGTTCCAGAAGAACCTGAGGGTCATGGATGCCTCGGCCATCGCCCTGGCGCGTGACAACAACCTGCCGATCATCGTGTTCGGACTGGATGAGCCTGGCGGGTTCAAAGGGGTCATGGCCGGACACGGAACCTACACGCGCGTTCAGGGCTAGCGCGCGAAAGACTGGATTAGGTTTGGTCTATAATATACTGTTATATATTAAAAAAATTAGATATACTTGATTTGGTTGACCGGCCCGAAGGCCGTTAACTTACCCAAGGCGGCAAATTCGCACGCGCGACGACATGGCAGCATTGCAGACATGGACGTCACTGGGGTATACCAGAGCAAAGACCACGAATTGAAGGGTATCAGCAGAGCCATGTCAGACGATTTTCTACTCGATACAGATGATCTGGAACGCCGCATGAAAGGCGCCATGGCCAATCTGCGCACGGAGTTCGCATCGCTGCGCACGGGCCGCGCGTCCGCCTCGATGCTGGAGCCTGTCATGGTCGACGCCTACGGCAGCCCGACACCGATCAATCAGGTGGGCACCGTTAACGTACCCGAGCCGCGGATGGTCACGGTCAACGTCTGGGACAAGGGCCTGGTCGGCAAAGTGGAAAAAGCCATTCGTGAAAGCGGGTTGGGGATCAATCCTCAACTGAACGGTACGATCATCATGCTGCCCATTCCCGAGTTGAACGAAGAACGTCGACGCGAATTGACGAAGGTTGCCGCGCAATATGCGGAAAGCGCCCGCGTCTCGGTGCGCAACGTGCGCCGCGACGGGATGGATCAGATCAAGAAGGCCAAGGCTGACGGCATGTCCGAAGATGATCAGAAATTCTGGGAAGGCGCAGTGCAGGAGCTGACGGATCAATACATCAAAGGCGTGGATGATCTGCTGGAAACGAAGCAAGAAGAGATCATGCAAGTCTGATGCCTGATGCGGGGGCCGCAGCCGAGGCCACGGGCAATCGTTCTGATGTGCCGGCAGGCCCGCAGCATGTCGCGATCATCATGGATGGCAACGGTCGCTGGGCGCAGATGCGCGGGCGGCCGCGTCTTTTCGGGCACCACGCCGGCGCCAAGCGCGTGCGCGAAATCGTCGAAGCTTGCCCGGACAGCGGTGTCAAATACCTGACGATATTTGCTTTTTCGACGGAGAACTGGAAGCGGACCCAGGTGGAAGTTTCCGGGCTGATGAAGCTTTTTCAACGGTACATCAAACGCGAGGCGCGTGCGCTGTGTGATGCGGGCGTGCGCGTGCGCTTCATCGGTGACCGGGTGCGTCTCAACGACACGCTGGTTGAACTGATGGATAACCTAGAGGTGATGACCGAAGGCAATGATCTGGTTCATCTGACCATCGCGATCAACTACGGTGGTCGCGACGAGGTGGCGCGCGCGACGAAACGCCTTGCTCAGGATGTGGCCGATGGCAAGCTTGATCCCGCACATGTGGATGAAGAAACGCTTCCAAAGTATTTGGATACTTGTGTTTTGCCCGATCCTGATCTGGTCATCCGAACCAGTGGTGAGGCGCGTATTTCGAATTTCCTGCTGTGGCAATCGGCCTATGCGGAGTATGAATTCGTGGATACGCTCTGGCCAGATTTTACCGCCGGTGAATTTGCGCGTCTTGCTGCAAAATACGGTCGCCGGGACCGCCGCTTTGGCGGTGTGAAGGCATGAGCGATCAACCCGCTGCCGCGCCGAAATGGGCCGATCTGCGGCAGCGCGTTCTGAGCGCTTTCGCCATGCTTGTCATCGGCGTGCTGGCTGTCTGGGCCGGGGGCATCTGGTTTCATCTGGCAATCTCGCTGATTTGCGGCCTGATGGTCTGGGAACTGGCGCGCATGGTCGACAGCACCTCAGGCGCCAAGGCAAGCTGGATTGGGATGGCCAGCGGCATTGGCCTTTTCATCGCCAGCTATTCACCTGCGCCGGGGTTTGTCCTGCCGCTGCTTTTTGCGCCCGGATTTGTCGGTGTAGGTCAACTGACGCAAAATCGCACGACATTCATGCTCTACGCGACCGCCATTTTGATCGCAGGCTTCGGCTTCATGGCGCTGCGCGATGAGTTTGGCACCCTGTGGATGTGTTGGCTGTTGATCGTCGTCGTCGTGGTGGATGTTGCCGGGTATTTCGCGGGACGCATGATTGGCGGCCCCAAGTTCTGGCCTCGGGTCAGCCCCAAGAAAACATGGTCCGGCACTATCGCAGGCTGGGTCGGCGCGGCCATCGTCGGTCTGGTTTTCATGGCGGTGACCGGTGGCGGCACCAATATCATCGGTGTATCTGTTTCCTGTGCCATGGCCGCACAGATGGGCGATATTGCGGAAAGCGCGATTAAGCGGCGTGTGGGCGTCAAGGACAGCTCGAACCTGATACCGGGCCATGGCGGCGTGCTGGATCGCTTCGACGGTATGCTGGGCGCATCGCTTCTGCTGCTTTTGACACAGCAGTTCACGGCCTTTCCCCCAAGCTGAGGCACCCCGATGCGCAGAATTTCAATCCTTGGGGCAACCGGGTCCATCGGCCAGTCTACCATTGACCTGATCGCCCGTGCGCCGGAGCAATATGATGTGGTTGCTCTGACCGGTGGGAAAAACCTTGCTCAGCTTGCCAAAGACGCCAGAGCGCTGCGTGCGGACATCGCAGTTACGGCAGAGGCTGATCTGTTGGACGACCTGCGCGATCTGCTGGCCGGATCGGGGATTGAGGCTGCGGCGGGATCAGAGGCCCTCAATGAAGCGGCCAGTAGGCCTGTGGACTGGACAATGTCCGCCATTGTCGGAGCCGCAGGGCTTGCGCCGGGGCTGCGCGCGCTTGAGCAGGGGGCCGCGCTTGCTTTGGCCAACAAGGAAAGCATGGTTTGCGCAGGCGCTTTGGTGAAAGCCACCGCCAAGCGGCATCAGGGCCGCGTGCTTCCCGTAGACAGTGAGCATTCCGCCGTGTTTCAGGGGCTTATCGGCGAAGAAATGGCGGCTGTTGAACGGATCATCATCACGGCCTCTGGGGGGGCGTTTCGCGACTGGCCGCTAGAGGATCTGGCCAAAGCGACGCCTGAACAGGCCGCAACCCATCCCAATTGGGACATGGGCCAAAGGATCACAATTGACAGCGCCTCCATGTTCAACAAGGCCTTGGAGGTCATTGAAACCAGAGAGTTTTTCGATATTGCACCCGAGATAATCGAGGTCATCGTGCATCCCGAAAGCATGGTGCACGCGCTGGTGGGGTTCCGCGACGGCGCACTGATGGCACATGTGGGTCCGGCGGATATGCGCCACGCCATCGGCTTTGCCCTGCATTGGCCCGAGCGGCGCGCTTTACCGGTCGAGCGGTTGGATCTGGCTGCATTGGCGCAGCTAAGTTTCCGCACGCCGGACGAGACGCGATGGCCGGCGTTGCGGCTGGCGCGAGAGGTCATGCAGGCGGGCGGGCATGCTGGCGCGGTGTTCAACGCGGCAAAGGAACGGGCGCTTGATGCGTTTATCGATCATCGCATCGCCTTTCCGAAAATGGCAGAGGTGGTGGAAGAGGTGCTGATCCAGCTTTCACGCGGAAGTGGCCTCACAAATGCCCAAATGACCCTTGATAGCGTTCTTGATATGGACCATCTGGCACGTAAGACCGCCGACCAGGTCATGGACGCGCTGTAACGCCAGCGCCGCGACGAACAGAGGACAGGGCACATGGACATCTTTGCAATGCTACCGCAGTTTGGCGGGGTGATCTGGACGCTTCTGGCCTTCGTGCTGGCGCTGTCGATCATCGTCGCGATCCATGAATATGGCCATTACATCGTTGGGCGCTGGTCCGGCATTCATGCTGATGTCTTCTCGCTGGGGTTTGGTCCGGTGCTGTTCAGCCGTGTCGACAAGCGCGGCACCATCTGGCAATTCGCGCTGCTTCCGTTTGGCGGATACGTCAAGTTCCGGGGCGATGCCAATGCCGCCTCTGCCCCTGACGGCGAAGCTGTGGCGCAGCTGAGCGACGTGGAGCGCCGCAGCACCATGGCGGGCGCGCCGCTCTGGGCTCGGGCGGCAACGGTTGCGGCAGGACCGGTCTTCAATTTCATCCTGTCCATTCTGGTGTTCGGCGCGATCATATTCGCGCGCGGCGAGGTGGCAGACCCGCTGACCGTGGGCAAGCTGCGCGAGATGCCTGGTGCCAACCAGTTGCAGACGGGCGATCAGCTGCTGGCGATCAGCGGTGTGCGCGTGCCGGGCTTTGAAGATGGCGCTGCGTTCAACGCGCTGGAGGCGGCGATTCCCAATCAGCCGCAGGTGACATACACCGTTGGCCGCAAAGGCGCAGAGATTGATGTGGAAGGGCCATACCCTTACCCGGCGCTGATCACGCAGGTTGCGCCGCAGTCCCGCGCGATTGCCGCAGGCCTTCAGGTCGGCGACGTCATTACGGCGATTGACGGCAAGCCCATTCATGCGTTTTCGCAGCTGAAAACCGCCGTGGAAACAGGCGAGGGCGCCGAGCTGGCGCTGAAAGTCTGGAACAGTGGCGAGATCCGCGATGTCACCCTTGCGCCCAAGCGCGTGGATGAGCCTCAGGCGGACAATTCATTCGTGACCCAGTGGCGTATCGGTGTGGCCGGCGGGCTGTTCTTCGAACCTGCGAGAGAACCGACAAGCATCACAACCGCGCTACGTTCGGGCGTCGCCCAGACCCAGCGCATCGTCGAGGGATCATTGTCAGGGCTCTATCACATGGTCACAGGCGCGATCAGCAGCTGCAATCTCTCGGGTCCGATCGGCATTGCGCAAGCCTCAGGGGCGATGGCCAGCCAGGGCGCCACCAGTTTCATCTGGTTCATTGCGGTTCTGTCCACGGCGGTGGGGCTGCTTAATCTATTTCCGGTTCCGGTTCTGGATGGCGGGCATCTGGTGTTCTACGCTTATGAGGCGGTGACTGGCAATCCGCCCAGCGACGGCGTGCTCCGCGGCTTCATGATGGTTGGCCTGACATTGATCCTGTCGCTCATGGTCTTTGCCCTTGGCAATGATCTGTTCTGCCCGTAATTCGCGTCGCCCGTAACTGGCAAGCAGGCCAGGTCTTGCGTGATTGACATTCAATCCGCGCAGTTCTGCCCAGATAACGCCACAATTGCCGCCTAGCGTATACCCGTCCGAAAACCGAATGGGTGCGCATATGCAAATGATTCAGGCAAACTCCGCAAGCATCTGGCTGCTGCTGCAGCTTGGCTGGGACCGCATCCTCTATTTCGTGATGCTGGGCCTGTGCCTGACGCTCTCGGCCTATGTGGCGTCTGTCACCTTCACCAACCCCTTCATCTTGTAGGATATTCAACGCCAGGCTGCGCAATTTTCTGCCTTCTTGGTTTTGACAAGCCCCCCCAACACAGGTAGTCACATCTCATCTGGGATGTCTGTTGGATTGGCGAAATGACCAATAAAAAAGGGAGCGGTGGCACACACCGTACCGGGCGGCGCACGCGAGCAGGGCTGCTGAAATCAGGTGTTACCACGATTTTCCTAGCTGCATCAGCAGCTTATGTCGTGGCACCGACCGCCGTTGAGGCGCAACAATATCGATTTACATCGGTCAGCGTTGAGGGAAATCAGCGTATCGATCCGTCCACGATCCTGTCCTATGCCGGAATCGGGCGCGGGCAGAGCCTGTCTGGCGCTGAATTGAACGATGCCTATCAGCGTATTGTCGGCTCGGGCCTGTTTGAAACGGTCGAAATCGTCCCCCGCGGACGTCAGTTGCTGATCAAGGTAACAGAATATCCGACCGTCAACCGGATCAATTTCGAAGGCAACCGCCGGGTCAAGGACGAGGCGCTGAGCGCCATTGTGCAAAGCCAGGCCCGCCGGGTGTTCAATCCCACAACCGCCGAACGTGACGCAGCTGCGATTGCCGAGGTGTATTCTGTGCAGGGCCGCCTGACCGCAACGGTCAATCCGCGCATCATTCGCCGCTCCAACAATCGCGTGGATCTGGTCTTTGAGATTTTCGAAGGCGGGCTGACCGAGATTGAACGCATCGGCTTTGTGGGCAACCAAGTCTATTCCGACGGCCGCCTGCGCCGGGTTCTCGAAACCAAGCAAGCGGGCCTTCTGCGCGCTTTTGTGAAAAAGGATACCTTTGTTCCCGACCGCATCGAGTTTGATCGTCAGGTTCTGCAGGATTTCTATTTCAGCCGCGGGTATGTCGATTTCCGCACAACCGGCGTGAATGCCGAGCTCGCGCGCGAACGCGACGGTTATTTCGTGACATTCAACGTGGAAGAGGGTCAGCAATTCCGCTTTGGTCAAATCACCACGGTTTCCGAAATCGCCGAAGCGGACGAGGCAGAGTTTCAGGCCGCGCTGAAGGTCCGTCCTGGCGTCGTCTATTCACCGTCCCTGGTAGAGAACTCCATCGCACGGCTTGAGCGTCTGGCGATCAAGAAGGGGCTGAACTTTGTCCGCGTCGAGCCGCGGATCACACGCAATGATCGTGATCTGACGC
>JBCCUH010000098.1:0-7250 GCA_039197405.1 Pseudomonadota bacterium | reverse complement strand
GGACCGAACGCAAGGCTATGCGCGGGTTGCGGAGATATCCTCGGGCGGCATCGTCCCGCATGAGATCCTGCGCCTGCCCGATGGGACATTCGCCGTTGCCAATGGCGGTATCCGCACCCATCCCGCGCGCGGACGCGACAAGCTGAACCTTGATACGATGCAATCGAACCTGACTGTTCTGTCTCAGGCGGGCGACATTCTGGATAAGGCCGAGGTTGGCCTGCGCCTGAACTCTCTGCGGCATATCGCGGTGCAGCCAGATGGAACCATCGCTTGCGGACTGCAATGGCAGGGCGATCCCTTTGAGACGCCCTGGCTTTTGGCGGTCTACCAAGGCAAGGGCGCCTTGCAGGTGGTCGAGATGGAGGAGCCGATGCTGCGTTCGCTGTCGGGATACATCGGAAGCGTAGCTCCCTTTGGCGCGCATGAGTTCGCCGCATCCTCGCCGCGCGGTGGACGCGCCCTGGTGTTTTCTGCCAGCAAAGGCGTGACCATGACAAAACAGGCTGCAGATGTGTGCGGGCTGGCGCAGTTGCCCGGCGGCGGCACGCTGGTCACTGATGGCTCGGGTCATGTCTACCGCCTGTCGGCGACGGGTCTGACCGGGCTGCAGCGTCACGATATCGCCTTTGATAACCATCTGGTGGCGGTCGCCGGATAGCTATGCGCTGGCGCCGGGCCGGGATTATGTGGCAGGTTGCCAGACATGATGACGGTTGGATTTGGCGGCGGATGCCATTGGTGCACTGAGGCGGTTTTTCAGGCCGTGAGAGGCGTGCGGGAGGTGCGGCAGGGTTTCATCCGCGCGGCGTCGCCGCATGACAGCTACTCTGAAGCGGTGGACGTGAGCTTTGACGCTGCCGTCGTGCCGTTTGACGCGCTGATCCGGGTCCATCTGGCGACCCATGCCAGCACCTCGGCGCACAGCATGCGCGGCAAATATCGCAGCGCCGTCTACACGCGTGATGCAGAGATGGCAGAACTGGCCCGGCAGGCGATCCGCAGTGCTGAAACGGAGAATGACGCGTCTTTTGTCACTTTGGTTCTGCCGCATTGCGGGTTCAAATCTTCGGACGCGCAGTTTCACAATTATCGCGCGACTGGTCCCGAGCGACCGTTTTGCAAAACCTATATTGATCCGAAACTTGCCCGACTGAGACGGGAGTTTGCGCATCTCATGACAGAAAGCCCAGCCGACATATGACCGCCATCGTCCTGATCATTCTTGCCTGCGTTGCGATTTTTTCGTTTTTCAGCAAAGCCATCGGACGCACGATTGTCACTTTGCCGATGATCTTCGTGGCGCTTGGTCTTGCCTTGTCAGAGCCGCTGCGAGCCTCGGTCAGCCCCGCTTTGGCGCATGACGGCAAGATCCTTCTGGGGCAGATCACCCTGATCCTTGTGCTGTATTCCGATGCCAGCCATGTGCAGTTTCGCCACCTCGCGCAAAGCTGGAAGA
Organism: Pseudomonadota bacterium; assembly: GCA_039197405.1. Taxonomy (GTDB): domain Bacteria; phylum Pseudomonadota; class Alphaproteobacteria; order Rhodobacterales; family Rhodobacteraceae; genus Planktotalea. Next base: position 5,791 of record JBCCUH010000098.1, on the reverse strand, counting down.
TCCCTGCCCGCATGCTGGTGATTGGTTTGCCGCTGACGATCCTGCTGGGAACCGCTGTGGCCTATCTGCTTAATCCCGGTGCCGGGCTGGCCATGTCGCTGCTGACTGCTGCGCTTTTGACGCCGACGGATGCGGCTTTGGGCCAGACCGTCGTATCAAGCGCCGAAGTGCCTGAGAAGCTGTCGCAATCGATCAATGTGGAGAGCGGATTGAATGACGGTCTGGTACTGCCGTTTATCCTGATCGGTGCGATCTTTGCCTCTGCCATGGGCGGTCATGGTCATACCGAGGATCTGGCGGTTGAGCTGATCACCGAACTGGCGCTGGCCCCTTTTGTGGGGGTTGCCATCGGATGGGGGTTTGCCAAGATCATGGACTGGGCCAATGATCGCGGTGTGATGAATGAGCCGGCGGGCGGCGTGGCATTTCTCTGCGCGGCGTTCATAGCCTATCTGCTGGCGACATTCGTACATGCCAACGGCTTTATCGCGGCCTTTGTCGCGGGGATGGTGTTCGGCAATGTCTACCGCAATGACATCCATTTCATCGGGGAGTTCATGGAAGGGGCCGGTCAGATCCTGACGATGATGGCGTTTCTGGCCTTCGGTGCGTTTCTGCTGCCCGATGGGCTGGCGCATGCAAACGGGATGACTGTCGTTCTGGCGGTTCTGTTTCTGACGGTTGTCCGGATCCTGCCGATTTTCATCAGCCTTGCGGGCAGCGGTTTGAGTTTGGGCGACAAGCTGTTTCTGGGCTGGTTCGGTCCGCGCGGGCTGGCCTCGATCCTGTTCACGCTGCTGATGATGGATGCGTTTGAGCTGCAGACCGAGGATGAGCTTTTGGCTTGCGTGTCTTTGACCGTCGCTTTGTCGATTGTCCTGCACGGGGTATCTGCCGCGCCGTTGGTGCGGGCGCTGCGGCGGTAGGCGAAACTGACGGTAGCAGAACGCCGCATCGCGCTGGTGCAAAGCCGATGATTGCGCGCGCCTGCTTGATGCGCTCTGAGATTATCAAATGATTCCGAAAGGTGCTGCGGGAGGATGCATGGTGGTCTCGGCATCTGACATGGCGCATTTTGGAGCGGACACATTTGAGCGGGATTCTTCATGTCTGCAAAGTACTTTGCGCCTACCGGCGGTCATCCACCGCAAACCCAGCTGCTGACCGATCGCGCCATTTTCACCGAGGCCTATGCCGTCATTCCCAAAGGGACGATGCGCGACATTGTCACCAGTGCCCTGCCGTTCTGGGAGGGCACGCGTCTGTGGGTGATCGCACGGCCCATGACCGGGTTCGCTGAAACCTTTTCGCAATACATCATGGAAGTGCAGCCTGGTGGCGGCTCTGACACGCCGGAGGCGGACGCGCGGGCCGAAGCGGTGCTCTTTGTCGTGGAGGGCACAGTCACGCTGTCGGTGAACGGTGTGGAAAACCTGTTGACCGAAGGCGGCTATGCCTATGTGCCGCCCGGCGCTGACTGGACGCTGCGCAACACATCGGCAGAGGTTGCGCGGTTTCACTGGATCCGCAAAGCCTATGCAGCTGTTCCGGGGCTTGAGGCGCCGGAGGCTTTTGTTGCCAACGAACAGGACATCGCCCCCAGTGTCATGCCGGACACTGAAGGCAAATGGGCGACGACGCGCTTCGTCGATCCTGCCGATCTGCGCCATGACATGCATGTCACCATCGTGACCTTCGAACCCGGCGCGGTGATCCCATTTCTGGAAACCCATGTCATGGAACACGGGCTTTACGTGCTGGAGGGCAAGGCGGTCTACAAGCTGAACAATGACTGGGTCGAAGTGGAAGCCGGCGATTTCATGTGGCTGCGCGCCTTTTGCCCGCAGGCCTGCTATGCTGGCGGGCCGGGCAAGTTCCGCTATCTGCTTTACAAGGATGTGAACAGGCACATGCCTTTGACGCTGTAAAGAGTCGCCTGAACGCTGACCTGTATCGGACACGAAAAAAGGCGCTGCAATAGCAGCGCCTTTTCCAGTGTTTGTAGGATGAAGGGTCAGTCCATCTCTTTGGGCAGCACCAGGTTCAGCACGATGGCCATCAGGGCCGTGGGCGCCACCGCTGATGTTGCGAGGATCTTCACGACGCCAGGAAGGTACTGCACCGCTGTCGGCACCAGGTTCAGACCCAGTCCGAAAGCCAGTGATACCGCGATGATGATCATTGTGCGGCGGGTCATCTTTTCTTCGCTCAGCACGTTGAGACCTGCCGCCGCGACCATGCCGAACATCACGATCACACCGCCGCCGAGCACCGGCAGGGGCATGGACGCCACGATCGCCCCGATCTTCGGGATCAGTCCGCAGGCCACAAGGAACAGCGCGCCGATGGTCACCACATGGCGGCTCATCACGCCGGTGATGCCGACGATGCCGACATTCTGGCTGAAGGACGTGTTCGGCAGTCCGCCGAAGACGCCGGCAACCGCCGAGCCGAGACCGTCTGCAAAGGTCGCGCCAGCGATCTCTTTGTCGGTGGCCTCGCGGCCTGCCCCTGCCTTGGTTGTCGCTGAGGCGTCGCCCACGGTTTCAATCGCCGAGACGATAGAGACCAGCGTGACCGCGATCACTGCGCCAAGGCTGAATTCAAAGCCGTAGGGCATGACCTGAGGCAGCATGACCCAGCCAGCTTTGCCCACCGCGCCGAAGTTGACCATGCCAAGTGCGATGGCCAGAACATAGCCTGCGACAAGGCCGATCAGGATGGCTGCCTGGCTCAGGATGCCCTTGGTGAAGAACTTCAGCACCAGCGCCACGATGATCACTGTCAGCGCGACCGACCAATGCATGAGCGAGCCAAAGCTTTCCGCTTCCATCTGGAATTTCGCGGCACCGCCTGCTGCGTATTTGATCGCGACCGGGATCAGGTAGAGGCCAATCGCCAGAATGACGAGGCCGGTCACCAGCGGCGGGAACAGCCAGCGCAGATGCTGGATAACACCGCCCAGAAGGAAGTGGATGACGCCGCCGATGATACAGGCGGTCAGCGCCACGCCGAGACCTTGCGTCGCCGCAACGCCCGCCAGGACGCCGACAAAGGCAAAGCTGGTGCCCTGCATGATCGGCAGGCGCGCACCGATGGGGCCTAGTCCCACGGTCTGAAACAGCGTCGCGATACCGGCAAAGAGCATGGCCATCTGGATCAGATAGACCTGTTCGGCGCTGCCAAAGGCAAGGCCCGCCGCCCCCGCGACAATGATGGATGGTGTCACGTTCGAAGCGAACATCGCCAGAACGTGCTGCAGGCCAAGCGGAACCGCTTGCCCCAGTGGTGGAGTTGTATCGGGATCGCTGTACGCGCCCGCGTGAGAGATATCAGCCATGTGGTGTCCCCTGTTCAGCTGTGGTTATTGGCCGCTTCTGCGTCGGCCGTATTTGGGCTCGCTACCACAATATGTGGTGTATCGAACCAAAATTCTTCAAGATTGGCGCCTGTGCCGATGCGGTCTACGACCGCAAAGAGGCCGGGCTCGGAGAGCGGCGTGAGCACGCCGTGCCATGTTCCGCGATGAAAACTGATGGCCTGCCCCGGCGCGCTTTCAAACGCGATTGGCGTGCCGGGTGCGCCGTTTTCGTCCGGCGCCACGATGATCAGAAACCCGTGTTCCGACATCGGAATGAAGGTTTGCGAGCCGTCCGGGTGCCGCTCTACCATCAAAAGCTCCAGCGGAAGGCTGCGCGGCTCTGCCTTGAACAGGCTGACACCGGCCCTGCCGCCGTTGAAATCGAGACGCGCGCGATCATGATAGCGCCCGCATTTTCCCTGGTTGATCACCTTGTCGGGCGCACCTGCGGTGTCGATGACATCACCAAAGGGTGCGAAAGCTTCTTTTGTCAGCGGCCGGATATGCAGTGTCGCGCTCATTCGCCCAGCTTGTCCTGCAGGCGCAGCTCGGCGATGCGTTCGACCTGCCGGCAGGCCTCGGCAAACTCCGTGTCGCGGTCATTGCCGATGCGCCGGTGGAAGGCGTCAAGAATGGAGGCTTTGGTGTTGTCCTTCACCGCGATGATGAAGGGAAAGCCGTGGCGTTCGACATAGGTGGTGTTCAGGTCCTGAAACGCTGCGCGTTCTTCGTCGGTCAGCAGATCGAGCCCTGCGCCTGCCTGCTCGGCGGTGCTGTCCGCAGTCAGTTTGCCAGCAGAAGCGAGTTTGCCCGCCAGATCGGGATGCGCGTTCAGAACGCCCAGGCGCTGCTCTGCCGTGGCGGTGCGGAACACACGGCACAGCGCGTTGTGAACGCCTGCAGCACAGTCATGGGTCGGGCCCAATTCCAGATCGTGTGCCGCCTGCGCGATCCAGGGGGAATGCTCGAAAATGCCACCAAAGGCCTCGACGAAGGCCTTGCAGGACATCTCGGAGGGACGCGGCGCTGTGCGCGGCGGATGCTCGGCAGCCCAGTGTTCAGCGATCTCAAGCCGCGTGGCGAACCAGACACCGTCATGCGCCTGCATATGCGCGATCGCACGGCGCAGCGCAGCGGCACGGCCCGGACGCCCGACGATGCGACAGTGCAACCCGATGGACAGGATCGCGGGGCGCCCCGCCTGCCCTTCTTCATAAAGGTAGTCGAAGCTATCCTTGAGGTAGCTTTCGAACTGCGCGCCATTGGTAAAGCCTGCCTGAATGCCGAAGCGCATGTCGTTGCAGTCCATCGTATAAGGCATGATGAGCTGGTCATGGTCGCCCGCCTTGACCCAATAGGGCAGATCATCGGCGTAGCTGTCGGCGACATAAGCGAATTGACCGGTTTCGGCGACCAGGCGAACGGTGTTGTTCGAGCAGCGCCCCGTGTACCAGCCGCGCGGTGCCGCACCGGTCACTTCGGTATGCAGGCGAATGGCCTCGGCGATCTGGGCGCGTTCCTCATCCTCGGGCATGTCTTTATGCTCGACCCATTTCAGGCCATGCGAGGCGATCTCCCATCCGGCGCGTTTCATCGCCGCGACCTGCTGCGGCGCGCGCGCCAGCGCGGTTGCCACGCCGTAGACCGTCACCGGGAGGTCCGACAACATGCGATGCACCCGCCAGAACCCGGCGCGGCTGCCGTATTCGTAAAGCGATTCCATGTTCCAGTGGCGCTGGCCCTGCCAAGGCTGCGCGCCGGTGATCTCCGACAGGAACGCCTCGGAGGCGGCATCGCCATGCAGGATGTTGTTTTCGCCGCCTTCTTCGTAGTTCAGCACGATCTGGACGGCGATTTTCGCACCGTCCGGCCAATTTGGCGCAGGCGGGGTTTCCCCGTATCCGGTCATGTCGCGGCAGTAGCGCTTCACCGATGCATCCTTTCAAAAATTTGTGGCGAACCTAAGTCAAAACAATCCGTGCATCTTTCAAAAAAAACCTGAAAGACCCTTTGTGCCCCCGCCTTTGCGCATATGGGGCCCGCCGGATAGAAAACCGTCATCTCACATATGGAGGCATGCATGGCCGGATTTCTGACAACGCATGTTCTGGACACAGCGCGCGGTTGTCCCGCAGAGGGGCTGAAGATTGAGCTGTTCAGAATCGAAGGCGAGACCCGCACCCACCTGAAGACACTGGCTACGAATGCGGATGGCCGGACTGATGAGCAGATCCTGCCGGCCGAGCGCTTTGCGACCGGCACCTATGAGCTGGTGTTTCATGCGGGCGCTTATCTGGACGCAACGGGCGTTCCTGCGGAAAACCCGCGTTTCCTTGATGTGATCCCGCTGCGTTTTGGTATGTCTGAGGCCTCGCATTACCATGTGCCGCTGCTGCTGTCCCCTTTTGGCTATTCGACCTATCGCGGCAG
>JBCCUH010000097.1:0-7275 GCA_039197405.1 Pseudomonadota bacterium | reverse complement strand
GGTTTCGCTTGGGCTGCGCGTTTTTTGGCACCGGGCTTTTGCGGCGCATCAACTCCAATGGCCAGTTTGCCATCGGCAAATTCGATCTCAAGGGCGGGCAGCCCTTTGGCGTTCTCATACCGTGTGACCACATCACCATCCCCAGATCGCACCACCGCGAAACCACGTTCAAGCGTCGCCGTATAGCCAAGCGTTTCGCGCAGCCTGTCAAGCGCATCCAAGCCGCGTGCAAGGCGATCCTGCCGATTGCGGGCAACCGACGACAGGCGGCGCAGCACATCCTGCAACTTATCCGATTTACGCATGATCTCAGGGGCGAGCGATACCCGGCCAAGACGGCGGTCGATCTGGGCAAACTCGCGCCCGGCCATGTCACTGCGCCGCATCAAGGCCGGGCCAAGCCGCGCTGCACGGTCGCGTGTTCGGTCATGCGCCGCCTCCAGGGCGCGCGCCAGCAAGGACGGGCGCAAGGCGCCGGATGTCTCGCTGAGCGCCGCGCGCCCCTTGCCGATCCGCGCATTGAGCGCGCTGGGCAACCGGGCCGATGCCAGATCAAGCCGCTGGCTGGCCTGCGCTGTCAGCATATCGCTGCGCGGTAAGGCGCGTGCAAGATCACGCAGCTTTTCGCCTCGGTATGCCAGTCCGCCCTGCATCGCAGCGATGCGCCTGCTGTCACTTTCTTCCAGCCGCGCCAGCAGTTCTGCCCGCACCGGCACCGCGCGTTCAGCCGCAGCCGTCGGGGTTGGCGCACGGTAATCGGATGCAAAGTCGATCAGCGTCGTGTCGGTTTCATGCCCCACGGCAGATATCAGCGGTATCGCAGAGGCAGCCGCAGCACGCGCAACGCTTTCCTCGTTGAACCCCCAGAGATCTTCGATCGAGCCACCCCCACGCGCCACAATGATCAGATCAGGCCGGGGCAAGGCGCCACCCGGCGTCATCGCGTTGAAACCCTCGATGGCGCGTGTGACGTCCGGCGCGCAGCGCTCGCCCTGCACGGCAACGGGCCAGACCAGTACCTTGCGCGGAAATCGGTCGCGCAAGCGGTGCAGGATATCGCGGATGACGGCCCCCGTCGGCGAGGTGACCACGCCGATGATCTCGGGCAGAAAGGGAATATCCTGCTTGCGCGCAGGATCGAACAGCCCTTCGGCGGCCAGCTTTTTCTTGCGCTTCTCCAGCATCGCCATGAGCGCACCTTCGCCCGCAACAGCGACGTCCTGCACATTCATCTGATATTTGGACTGCCCCGGAAACGTGGTCAGGCGGCCGGTCGCGACAATCTCCATCCCCTCTTCGGGCATCACCGAGAGGCGCGCCACCTGCCCTTTCCACGCAGTGCAACCCAGAACTGCGCGATCATCCTTGATATCAAAGTAAAGATGGCCCGAACGCGCATGAACCACCCGGCCCACTTCGCCGCGTATGCGCACATGATCAAACGTGCCTTCGATGATCTTTTTGACCGCGCCCGAGATTTCCGAAACCGTAAATTCCGGCTCATTGGCGCCGTCGCGGGGATCATCAATCAAATCTGACATGGGCACTACTCGGCTCGTCTTGCTCTTGGGTCAGGTGCAGCTTAGAACGCGGCGCAGGCGAGGCCAAGGAGGGCGCGGCGTGAATATTCTCATTCTTGGTGGCGGCGGACGCGAACACGCGCTGGCCTGGGCGGTGATGCAAAACCCCAAATGCGACAAGCTGATCGTGGCGCCAGGCAACGCAGGCATAGCACGCATCGCCACCTGTGCGGCGCTGGACATCGAGGATGGCAGCGCGGTGATCGCCTTTGCCGAAAAAGAAGCGATTGATTTCGTGATCATCGGCCCCGAAGCGCCACTGGCCGCCGGTGTCTCTGACGATCTGCGCGGCGCAGGGTTTCTGGTCTTTGGCCCCTCGCAGGCCGCCGCCCAGCTTGAATCCTCGAAAGCTTTCACCAAGGAGATTTGCGCCGCCAGCAATGCTCCAACCGCAGGGTACGGGCATTTCACCGATCTTGCCGCCGCCGAAGCGTATATTCGCGCCGAGGGCGCACCCATCGTGATCAAGGCCGATGGTCTCGCTGCGGGCAAGGGCGTGGTTGTCGCAATGACGCTTGATGAGGCCCTGGAAGCGGTCCGCGATATGTTCAGCGGCGCCTTTGGCGGCGCCGGCGCAGAGGTGGTGATCGAGGAGTTCATGGAGGGTGAAGAGGCATCGTTCTTTGTGCTGTGCGATGGCGAAACTGTTTTGCCGATTGGCACCGCACAGGATCACAAGCGCATCGGTGAAGGCGACACAGGGCCCAACACCGGCGGAATGGGCGCCTATTCGCCTGCGCCTGTTCTGACCGATGAGATTGCCGAACGCGCATTGACCGAGATCATCCGCCCCAGCATGGCGGAAATGGCGGCGCGCGGCATGGGCTATCAGGGCGTGCTTTACGCAGGTCTGATGATCAAAGATGGTGCACCGCGTCTGGTGGAATACAATGTGCGTTTCGGCGATCCCGAATGCCAGGTCCTGATGATGCGTCTCGGGGCGCAGGCCTTCGATCTGTTGCATGCCGCCGCAGAGGGGCGACTGGCTGAGGCGCGGGTCAACTGGGCCGGGGACCATGCCATGACGGTTGTTATGGCTGCGGACGGCTATCCGGGCGGCTATGAGAAAGGCAGCGAAATCCGCGGGCTTGATGATGTTGCCGAAGACAGCCACTCGATGGTGTTTCACGCGGGCACCGCCAAAGCAGAAGGGCGGATCGTCGCGTCAGGCGGGCGGGTTCTGAATGTTACCGCGCGTGGCGGTTCGCTGTCCGAGGCGCGGGAGCGCGCCTATCAGATGGTGGATCAGATCGACTGGCCAGAGGGCATCTACCGCCGGGACATCGGCTGGCGCGCCTTGAACTGACGGTTTCAGATCAGCCTGTGAGACAAGTAAGCCGGGGGAGCGCTGCTCCCCAGGGCCCCCACGGAGTTTTCCGGCAAGATGAAGTCAGAAGCGGCGCCTTATGGGCAGCTTGTTGCGGCTTTCAGGGAAGCAGGCCCGGTAAAAGCGCCGAGCCTTTGGCTATCCGTGCTTGTGCCGTCAAAGCGGGTTGCCATGATCTGCGTCCAGTTGGCATTGGCGGTGATGATTTCCGGAGCGCCATCGCAGATGCGGATACCACCCGAGATGAAATCTTCGCCGATCTTGTGATTGGTCAGCCCGGGCGTATCGCTCAGATGCACCAGCGTGCCGTTCTCAAACCGCCAGATACGCAGGGTTTTCGCCAGATGCGGGCGGTCAATGTAAGCCACCTCGATCCGACCGTCCCCGTCAAGGTCGGCAGCCCCCAGCGGGGCAAGCCATCTGTTCGGTCGCCCGATATACGGGGTTGCCGCGATCAGGCCTGTCTCATCGTAGATGGCCAGGCGCGCGCCAGATTGCAGCGCTGATTCCACAACGATGATTTCCGCATCGCCATCCCCATCCATATCCGTCAGGCGGGGGGCGATATCCTCGAACACGCGGGATTGCGGCAGGCGCAGTGTCACGCGCGCGCCTGCATCGGTCGTCACATCCAGCGCGCCATATTCTATGGCATCCCCCAGAACCCCATGGGCATAGCGCGTGGTCGGCTCGGAATAGACCGCGTCGCGCACGCCAGCCTCGGCCCCGGTCGTCCAGATCAGAGCGACAAGGGCAAAGCGCAGCATCAGATTTGCTTTTCGGGCATCTGCACCACAAGACCGTCCATCGCATCGGTCACTTTCAACTGGCACGTCAGCCGCGAGCGCACCTCATCCGGCTCATAGGCGAAATCGAGCATGTCGACTTCCATGTCGTCTTTGCTAGGCAGTTTCTCAACCCAGTCCGGATGCACATAAACGTGACAGGTCGAGCAAGCGCAGGCCCCGCCGCAATCTGCCTCGATCCCAGGAATGTTGTTGTCCCGGGCGCCTTCCATCACGGTCAGACCGCTTGCAACGTCGACCACATGCTCTTTGCCGCCATGTTCGATGTAAGTGATTTTTGCCATGTCTCAGAATCCTTCACAGCCTACGCCTTCGCCATATCTGGCCAGCTTGTTGCCTGAGAGTGCCGACCTTTGCAACCATCTGTGCCATCTTGGCACAAAGGCGTGAATGTTCTATATACGTTCTCATGACTGTTGTACTGCCCTCCCATACCGCGCCCCCGCCAGGCTGGCCACAGCCGCCGTCGTGCATTTGCGCCGGCGCACTTGGCAGGCCGCCCAATGGCGCTCGCGTGGCAGTGGCCGGGCTGGTTATCCTGCGGCAAAGGCCGGGCACCGCCAAAGGCGTCATCTTTCTGACCCTGGAGGATGAAACAGGCGTCGCCAATATCGTGGTCTGGCGCAAGCTTTACGAACGCTACCGCAGGGCGGTGATCGCCGGGCGGCTGCTGCGCGTGACCGGCCGCATCCAGCGCGAGAACGGCGTGGTGCATGTGCTGGCAGAGGTGATCGAGGATATCTCGCCGATGCTGGACAGCCTGCTGGCGCCGCAAAGCGGGGCACCAGAAGCACAATGACCCGGCCATGAAACCGCGAGGGCTATCCAGCGGCGCATAAAGACGATATGGGATGTTCAGGCCGCACGACTGATAACAATCGGGCAAGCAGTTGAGACAGGCAAATGAAATCCCATTTGCACAAGTTAGCGCGCAGATCTGCACGCGGCCCGATCCTCGGGACCGCCGTGGTGGCGCTTGTTCTGACAGGCTGCGCGGCACCGCTGGAAACTGTCTCGATGGCCGCCTTCGATGAGCCCGATCTGGTACACACCCGCGCCACCCCGCCGCCCGGCGCCGAGGAGGGCAGCTGCTGGGGCAAACATGTCACCCCCGCCGAAGTGGAAACCGTGACACACCAGATCATGCTGCAACCTGCGGAAATCCGCTCTGACGGGTCCGTGGTGGCGCCCGCAATCTACAAGACCGAAATCACCCAGGCGATTGTGCGCGAACGGCGCGAGCTGTGGTTCGAGACGCCCTGTGCGCCGGAGCTGACACCGGAATTCGTCTCCAGCCTGCAACGCGCGCTGAAAGCGCGCGATCTCTACAGCGGGGCGGTCACCGGCTACATCGATGCGCGGACACGCAGGGCCATTCGCAAATATCAGGCGCCGCAAGGGCTCGACAGCGGCATCCTATCCCTGGCTGCCGCGCGCAAGCTCGGCCTGTCCGCCTATGGCGAAAACGGTCGCAGCTAACGCGCGGAACTTTCTTCAAAAAGCTTTGACACATTCCTTTTCAAGGAATTTCCCCCGAAAAAGAAAAGGCCCGCTGCATCAGCGGACCTTTCCCGATTTTGATGTCGGAAAGTCCTACTTCTCTTCCAGCGACAGCGCCACGAAACGCGGCTCGCCTGATCGGCGCACCAGAAGCAGAAGCGATTTGCGTCCCGCCTCTTTCGCGGCTTCCACGCGGTCCTCGAAATCAGACAGGCTGCTCAGCTTTTGCTGCCCGGCCTCGGTGATCACGTCGCCGGCGCGCAGGCCTTTTTCATAGGCGCCGCTGTCTTCTTCCACATCGCGCACCACCAGACCGGTCGCGCTATCTGCCAGATCAAGCTGGCTGCGCAGCTCATCGTCGATTTCCGACAGGGTCAGTCCCAGCATCTCGACGTTCTCGGGCGCTTTTGGTGTTGCGGGCTGCGCAGCAGGCACTGCGCCTTCTGCCTCTTCGCGGCGGCCCAGCGTGATTTTCAGCGTCTGCGTCTTGCCATCGCGGAAAATCACCACGCGAACCGCTTTGCCAACGGCGGTGTTGCCCACTGTGCGCACCAGGCTGCGGGTGTCATCGACGTCCACACCATCAAAGCTGAGGATCACGTCGCCCGCTTCCACGCCTGCCTCGGCAGAGGGGCCTTCAGGTACATCCGTCACCAGCGCGCCTGCGACTTTTTCAAGGCCGATGGCTTCCGCCACATCGTCCGTTACGTTCTGAATGCGCACACCCAGCCAGCCGCGACGGGTTTCGCCGAACTCCTGCAACTGGTCCACAACGCGCGTCACCACGTTGGAGGCCATCGAAAAACCGTTACCGATTGAACCGCCATTGGGGGACAGGATCGCCGTGTTCACACCGATCACGTCACCATCCATGTTGAAGAGCGGACCACCCGAGTTGCCCCGGTTGATGGCTGCGTCGGTCTGGATATAATCGTCATAAGCGCCCTGAAGTGCACGTCCGCGCTGCGAGACGATACCGGCAGAGACCGAAAACCCCTGCCCCAGCGGGTTGCCCATGGCCATGACCCAGTCGCCCATGCGCATCACATCGCTGTCGCCGAAACTGACAAAGGCCAATGGCTCGTCCGCATCGACCTTGAGCAGCGCGATGTCCGTGTTCGGATCCGTGCCGATCACCGTTGCAGGCAACTCGCCGCCTTCAAAGAACTCGATCAGAATCTCGTCGGCGCCTTCAATCACATGGTTATTGGTGACCACGAACCCGTCTTCGGAAATCACAAAGCCTGATCCCAACGCGGAGGAGCGACGCGGACGCTGCTGGCGATTGTCGTTGTTGCCACGATCCTGAAACTCGCGGAAGAAATCCTCAAAGGGCGACCCTTCGGGCACAACCCCGCGCGGTGCCGTGTTACGCGCCACTGTGGTGGATGTGGTAATATTCACCACCGCCGGGCTGACCTTCTCGGCCAGATCGGCAAAGCTTTCCGGGGCGCCGCGCGCCGCAGCAGACAGGGTCTGAAGCAGCAGCAACACGATGGACAGGCCCATGGCCAGTGCCCAAGGCAGCGTCCTTGAGCGGTTGTGAGAGAGTGAATAAGCAAGTGCCTGCGACATCTGAAAAAGACCTCCTTATGGTCTGAACCGTCACCTGGGACCAATTGGTTGATCCCTTACTTTGTTCTGACCTTTATTTAGGTGCAACGCCGCTCAACGCAAATCGCGTTACAGTGTTTCAACCGGATGTGAAGACCAGGTGAACAAACGGCAGGTTTTCGCCACCCTAGCACGGGTCAGCTCAGCACGCCCAGCGCTTTGGCGCCGATCAGGCAGCACACACCCGCCAGAACGATCACCAACCCGAACATGCGGCGCGCATCCAAAGGCATCGCGCGCATCGCTTCGAGCAGATGTTCCACAAGCGAAGGGGCCAGTACATAGACCAGCCCCTCCAGGATCATCACCAGCCCGAAGGCCAACAGGACATACCCGATCAACGGGTTTACTCCGCGACGCCCGTATCGCTCTTCAGGTAGTTGAAGAACTCTGATTCCGGCGACAGCACCATGGTCGAGTTGCGACCCTGAAGCGCACGTTCGTAAGC
>JBCCUH010000096.1:0-7311 GCA_039197405.1 Pseudomonadota bacterium | reverse complement strand
GGAAAGTTGAATGCGGTATTCGGGTTTCAGAGTCATCAAGGAAGCGCTCACCGGCCACAGGGGATGGACGCCTGCGTGGCGCGACCCCGAGCCGCAATCACACTATGACATTGTCATCATCGGTGGTGGTGGGCATGGGCTGGCGACGGCGCATTACCTGGTCAAGATCTACGGACAAAAGCGGGTAGCGGTGATCGAGAAGGGCTGGATCGGCGGCGGCAATGTGGGCCGCAACACCACGATTATCCGGTCCAACTACCTGCTGGACGGAAATGAGCCGTTTTACGAGATGTCGCTCAAGCTTTGGGAAGGGCTGGAGCAGGACTTGAATTATAATGCGATGGTGTCGCAACGCGGAATCATCAACCTCATTCATTCCGATGCGCAGCGCGATGCATTCGTTCGGCGCGGCAATGCGATGATGCTGAACGGGGCAGATGCGGAGTATCTGGATGAAGCAGCGGTGCGCCGCGAGTACCCGTTCCTGAATTTCGACGATGCGCGCTTCCCGATCAAGGGTGGTCTGGCGCAGCGCCGGGGCGGCACGGTTCGACATGATGCGGTGGCCTGGGGCTTTGCGCGTGCGGCTGACAGCCGGGGCGTCGATATCATTCAGAATTGCGAAGCCACGGGTTTTCGGATCGAGAACGGTGTCTGCAAGGGTGTTGAAACTTCGCGAGGCTTTATCGGTGCGGGCAAGGTTGGCTGTGCAGTCGCGGGCAACTCGGGACGTCTGATGTCGATGGCTGGGATGCGCTTACCGATTGAGAGCCATGTGCTGCAGGCGTTTGTTTCCGAAGGGCTGAAACCTGTGATCCCAAGCGTCATTACCTTTGGCGCGGGGCATTTCTATGTAAGCCAGTCCGACAAGGGCGGGCTGGTTTTTGGCGGCGATCTGGACGGGTACAACTCTTATGCGCAGCGCGGCAACCTGCCGGTTGTCGAAGACGTCTGCGAAGGCGGCATGGCGATCATGCCAATGATTGGCCGCGCGCGGCTTCTCAGGATGTGGGGCGGGATCATGGATATGAGCATGGATGGTTCACCGATCATCGACCGCACGAACATAGACGGGCTCTATTTCAATGGTGGCTGGTGTTATGGCGGCTTCAAGGCGACGCCTGCCTCGGGTTTCGCTTTCGCGCATCTTCTTGCCACCGATGCACCGCATGAGACAGCCAGAGCGTATCGGTTCGACCGCTTTCGCACTGGCCACATGATCGACGAAAAAGGGCAGGGCAACCAGCCTAACCTGCACTAGGAGCGTAGTGAGATGATCATCAATCACCCCCTGCTTGGTCCGCGTGACAGTGCCGAATTTGTCTACATGGGCGATGCCAGCCTGATCGAGCGACCGGACCCGGATGCCGAAGACGCAGCCGAGCTGTTTCACGACTATGCCTATCTCAGGGAAAACCCCGCTGGCGAGCTGCGTGAGCTTTGGTTTCACGAAGGCGGTGACAGATCCTGGCTTGTGGTGACGCGCAATACGGTGACCCACGAGATTTCGAAAGTTGAACTGGCCCGCGATGTGGCCCGCAACAAGGGGCGCAGCACATGAGCCAGATCAACCGGTTGAACGGCGGGCAAATCGATCGCGCCCGCGCATTGCGTTTCACGTTTGACGGCAAAAGCTATGCCGGACATCAGGGCGACACTCTGGCATCTGCACTGCTGGCCAATGGGGTCCGGCTGATGGGACGCTCGTTCAAATACCACCGGCCGCGCGGCCCGCTGACGGCCGACAGCTCGGAACCCAACGCATTGGTCGAACTGCGCAACGGAGCGCGGCAGGAGCCCAATACCCGCGCGACGACAATTGAGCTTTTCGACGGGCTTGACGCAAATTCGCAGAACAGGTGGCCGTCGTTGAAGTTCGACGTCATGGCGGTGAATGACGCGGCTTCGAATTTTCTGACCGCCGGTTTCTACTACAAAACCTTCATGTGGCCCGCAGCCTTCTGGGAAAAGCTGTATGAGCCGATCATTCGCAAGGCGGCAGGCCTTGGATCGCTGTCGATGACGGCGGATGCGGATGAATACGACAAGGGGTTTCGGCACTGCGATCTGTTGGTGATCGGCGCGGGACCTGCGGGTCTGATGGCGGCGCTGACAGCGGGGCGCGCAGGCAAGGAGGTGATTCTTGCCGATGAAGATTTTGCCATGGGGGGGCGTTTGCTGACCGAACAGGAAGAGGTTGGCGGTACCTCCGCGCTGGACTGGACGGTTCAGATGGTCGCTGAGCTGTCGAGCCTGCCGAATGTGCGTCTGATGCCCCGCACCACTGTCATTGGGGCGTTCGACCATGGCATTTATGGCGCTGTGGAACGGGTCTCGGATCATCTTGCCACGCCCGACGCCGGAAAGCCCCGCCAGATACTCTGGCGCATTTACTCGCAGCACACTCTGCTTTGCGCCGGGGCGCTGGAGCGCCCGATTGCCTTTGACCACAATGATCGCCCGGGGGTGATGCTGGCCTCTGCCATGCGATCCTACGTCAACCGCTGGGCGGCGACACCTGCGCAGAAAGTGGCGGTTTTCACCTCCTGTGACGATGGCCATCGCACGGCGCGTGATCTGAATGCGGCAGGCGTTAAGATTGCAGCTGTCGTGGATACAAGAGCGGACGCACCCTCGTCGATGGACTACGAGGTTCTGGCCGGCGCGCAGGTAACGCAGACGAAAGGTCGGCTTGGGCTGACCTTTGCTCAGGTGCGCCTCGCGGATGGGTCGGAGCGGACGCTGGAATGCGGGGCACTTGGCATCACCGGCGGTTGGAACCCCAATGTGCATCTGACCTGCCATCAGCGCGGCCGTCCTGCTTGGGATGCCGATCTGAACGCCTTTGTTCCGGGACAGGACCTGCCGCCGGGGATGTCGGTCGCCGGGGCGGCCACAGGCGCGTTTTCCACCCATGCAGCGCTAAGCCAGGGCGCGGATAGCGCGGCAAAGGCGCTGGGCGTGAAGGCCGCAGACGTGCCTGAGGCGCAGGATGCGCCCACGGGACAATCGGCCTTCTGGTACGTCGAAGGGTGCAGCCGCGCCTGGCTCGATCAGCAAAACGATGTGACTGTCAAAGACGTCAAGTTGAGCCATCAGGAAGGCTTCCGCTCGGTCGAGCATCTCAAGCGGTATACGACGCTGGGCATGGCAACCGATCAGGGCAAAACGTCCAACATGGGCGGTCTGGCGATCATGGCCGAGCTGGCAGGCAAGGCGATTCCCGAAGTCGGCACGACAATCTTCCGCCCGCCTTATACGCCAACGGCGATTGGCACGCTGGCGGGGCGGATGCGCGGGATGGAGTTTCACCCGACGCGGCTGACGCCCTCGCATTTCTGGGCAAAAGAACGGGGTGCGGTTTTTGTCGAGGTTGGCAACTGGCTACGCGCGCAGTGGTTCCCGATCGAGGGCGAAACCCATTGGCGGCAATCGGTGGATCGCGAGGTCAGTCAAACCCGCGCCTCTGTTGGCGTCTGCGACTGCACCACGCTGGGCAAAATCGATGTACAGGGCGTGGATGCGGCGACCTTCCTTAATAAGATCTACTGTAATCCCTTTGTGAAAGTGCCCGTCGGCAAGGTCCGCTACGGGCTAATGCTGCGCGAGGACGGGATCGCGATGGACGATGGCACCGCCGCACGGCTGGCCGAAGACCATTTCGTTGTTACGACCACCACGGCCAATGCAGGCAAAGTGTACCAGCATATGGAGTTCGTGCGCCAATGTCTGATGCCGGATGAGGATGTGCAGCTGATCTCGACCACCGAGGCCTGGGCACAATATGCGGTGGCAGGGCCAAACAGCCGCGCGCTGCTGCAAAAGATCGTCGATGCGCCAACGGACCTGAGCAACGAGGGCTTTCCTTTCATGGCCTGCGCCAACATTACCGTCTGTGGTGGTCTCAGGGCGCGTCTCTTCCGCATCTCTTTCTCGGGTGAACTGGCGTATGAGATTGCCGTTCCGGCCCGCTATGGCGATGCGCTGATGCGCCGCTTGATGGACGAGGGCGAAGAGTTTGGCGTCGTGCCCTACGGTACCGAAGCGCTGGGTGTCATGCGTATCGAAAAAGGCCATGCGGCGGGCAATGAGCTGAACGGCACAACCACGGCGCTGAACCTTGGAATGGGCGGCATGGTTAGCGTCAAGAAAGACAGCATCGGTTCGGTGCTGTCACGCCGGGACGGGCTAAACGAAGATGGGGCGCTAAACCTGATCGGTGTGAAGCCGGTGAATGCCGAGGACAAGATCACCGCAGGCGGGCATTTGATGAATGAAACGGGTCCGGTGGATGCCAGCCACGATCAAGGCTATGTCACCTCGGCGGCATATTCGCCTGAACTTGGCTCGATGGTGGGTCTGGCGTTCCTGAATTCGGGCAAGGACCGCTTGGGAGAACGGATGCGATTGGTCTCGCCGGTGACGCAATCGGAGGTTCTTGTGGAAGTGGCTTCGGCGCATTTCGTCGATCCAGAGGGAGGACGGCAGCGTGCATGAGCTGACACCGATCACCGCGCTTGGCGGCGCCGAGCCGAGGTTTGACACTGTGGGCGACACAGGGCTGTGGGAAAACCCCGGTCTTGCTTTGGCGTCCGTGCATGCCCGAGTTGGACATGAGAAAGCCTGCCGCAAGCACTTGGCAACCCTGCTGGAAGCCGATGCGCCGGGTCCAGGCAAGTGCCATCTGCATGACCCGGAGGCTGCTTTCTGGATGGGGCCGGATCAATGGATGGTCGGCGCGCCCTATGACAGCCATGAAGATCTGGCGGCACAGCTCAGCACCCGGTTCGGCGACACCGCGTCTGTCACCGAGCAGTCCGACGCCTGGGCTGTTTTCGATCTCAAAGGGGATGTCGTGCCGGTGATGGAGCTGCTGTGCCCGATCAACATTCGGGCCATGCAGACCGGTGACGCGCAACGTACGTCCATCCATCATCTTGGCTGTTTCGTTCTGCGCCGCGATCCTGCCTCGCACCTGCGTATTCTGGGGCCGCGTGCCTCGGCCACGTCTTTGCATCATGCGCTGCTGACAGCAATGAAAGCGGCACTGTAGGAAACCTGTTCACGGCCCGCTATCTGGCGGCTTTATTGACTAAAGAAAGGAAAGCCCGGACAATAGAGCCATTGGCAGGATACAGGTTTGGCCAGTCTTGACGCCCTGATCGCGATTGCATAGGGCGCGTTTGTGTCTCTTGGAGGGACAGAATGAATATTGAAAAGCTCACTCCTGAAATGGTTATTAAACTTAATCAAGACCCGCACCGCACCGCAGTCGGTGATCGCGAGAAAGTCCTTGAAGTCGCGATTGGCCGAGAGGTGCGCGCATTCCGCAAGCAAAAAGGTATCACGGTATCAGAGTTCGCGCTCAAGACCGGTCTGTCCATCGGCATGCTGTCCAAGATCGAGAACGGCAACACCTCGCCGTCGCTCAGTACCTTGCAGACTTTGGCCAATGCGCTGTCTGTGCCGCTCACCAGCTTTTTCCGCAGGTTCGAGGAACAGCGCGACGCGGTGCATACGAGAAACGGCGAAGGGGTGGAGCTTGAGCGAGAGGGCACCCGGGCCGGGCATCACTACAATCTGCTGGGGCACATCGGTGCCAATTCCAGCGGTGTCATCGTAGAGCCGTATCTGATCACCCTGACAGAGCTGTCCGATACGTTCCCGACCTTTCAGCATGGCGGCATTGAAACCATCTATATGCTTGAGGGTCGCGTTAGCTACCGGCATGGCGATGAAGTCTATGAACTGGAACCGGGCGATACGCTGTTTTTTGATGCGGATGCGCCGCATGGACCGGAAGTGCTGACAGAACTGCCCGCGCGTTACCTGTCCATCATCAGCTATCCTCAGAACGTCTGAACGGGTTTTCGCATTGTCACATCGGTGACGTGTTCAAATCCGGGGTGTTTGCCGTATGCGTGAATGCGAAAGCCCAGCTTGCGAAAGGTTTCGTGGTTTTCCACCAGTTCGATCCGGGTTTGCAGCTCAAGCATCGGTTTGCCCAAAAGTGCCGCGCGCTGTTCGGCCAGCGTAACAAGGCGGCGCGCATGGCCCTGACCGCGCGCATCCGGAGCAACAGCCATTTTTCCAAGGTAAAACACGTCTGATTTGGGGGTGAAGAACACGCAAGCCCCCGGTGGATCGCCAATTGCCCAGACCTCGCCTTCCTTGCATTGGCGGGCGATGTCCTGCACGGACAAGCGATGCAGCGAAGACGGCGGATCGATCCGCCCTTCCATATAGGCAAAACACATGTGCAAAAGCGCATGAATTTCTTCATGCGCTTTTGTGTCGGCAGGCGATATGCGGTGCGGGGCCATCATTGTTGCAGGGTTATTTCTGCAAGGCCGGTTCTGTGTCCTTTTCGGGCCAGATACCGGGGCTTGTTGGCAGGCCATCATCGAACTGGCTGAGATAGTCCAGCATCATAGGCCGATTATCGATGAAGCCTTTGTAGGTGGCCAGCTCTTCCGGCAGGTCCCGGATGACACGGTGCAGGCGGCGACCCCATTTCGGCATGGTCATGAGATCCTGGAAGCTGCACAGGTAGCACCGGATCGGAAACAGCAGCGCGTTCGAGCGTGGCAGACGATAGAACGTCTGCAACTCCACCCGAAGGTGTTGCTTGGCACCGATGTTTTCAGGCGTCAGCGTGGTCTTTTGAATACCCCATTTGTGATAGTTTTCCGGCGAAGTGTCGAGCAGCGGGTTGACCGTCATCGTCCAGTTCAACCGGCGCGCCGGGGCACCCTGCTGGATGTTGAGCAGGAATTTCAGCGCGCGCTGGAATATCCCCATTTCATGGGCCAGCGGAACCGGCGCGTGCCATTCGAAAAAGTCCATGCCGATGTCGAAATCCAGCGACCAGTCGGCTTGGGTCGTGATCATGCCTGCATCCATGAACAACATGTCATTGCGCTGATCCAGCACCGCAAAATCGCCCTGCGCCTGACGTGTGATGTATTCCAGAGGCCCGCAGGGCAGGGTGGTTTCGTCCAAGAAGGTAAAGCTGTGATCAATACCCATGGGCTTGTTGATCCAGCGCCACTGATCTCCGTCGCGATGCAGCTCAAAATGGTCCGGGTAATCTTCCGACTTGCTGACCATGATCAGCTCCAGCGTATCCCAGCCTGCAAGCGTCATATGCGGCAGCGACTGGCAGCGAAGTGGATCATCTGCCAGCACCTTGGCGCGATCTTCCATTTCCGAGACGTAATGCTCGTCCACGTCAAAGCGCATTTCATAGACAGAGCCTTTCGGTCCGCCGCGATGCTGCTCCATATTCACCGAATACATGTAGCTGTCTTC
>JBCCUH010000095.1:0-7319 GCA_039197405.1 Pseudomonadota bacterium | reverse complement strand
GTCCTATCTGAACCTCATTGAACACAACAAACGCAGAATCGGCGGCAAGCTGTTGCTGAACATCGCAGCACTTCTTGATGTGGAGCCGGCGGTTCTGAGTGAAGGTACGGAAGCTGCGCTGCTTGCGGCTTTGCGCGATGCGGCGACGCGAAATCCGGCGCAGGAGACAGAGCTGGACCGCATCGAGGAATTCGCGGGCCGCTTTCCCGGATGGGCCCGGCTGATCCAGATCATGCAGGAACGGCAAAGCTCGCTGGAGCAGACCGTGGCGTCCCTGAGTGACCGGATGACCCATGATCCGCAACTGGCCGAAGCCCTGCACGACATGCTGGGCGCGGTTACGGGCATTCGGTCAACCTCGTCCATTCTGGCAAGCAATGACGAGATCGAGCCTGAATGGCGGATGCGTTTTTCGCGCAATATCAACGAAGACGCGCGGCGGTTGGCCGAAAGCAGCCAGTCGCTGGTGCAATACCTAGATCTGTCCGCTTTGAGCAAAACCGGTGATGGCACCACGCCGCAGGATGAGCTGGACGCCTGGCTGGCGCGGGCGGAGTATCGGTTTGCCGCGCTGGAAGGTGTCAGCAAGCCAGAGGCGGCGATTGCCTCTGAGCTGAGAGCCGGGGCCGATCTGCTGGTTTCGGTGTCCGCCACGGAAATGGCCCGCGATTTGCTGGCGCGCTATGCGGCAGATGCGACCGCCTTGCCAAAGGCGGAGTTGGCAAACGCGCTGGAGGTCTGCGGCGTTGATCCCGGCGCCTTGGCAACGCGGCTTGGCAAACCGCTGGATCTGGTGATGCGGCGGCTTGCGCATTTGCCGCCCGCGATGATCGAGCCCCATCTCAGCGTGCCTGCACCGCAAGGGCTGGGGCTGGCCATCTGCGACGCCTCCGGCACATTCACCTATCGCAAGCCTGTTGCCGGATTTGCCCTGCCGCGGTTTGGGGCGGCCTGTCCGCTTTGGCCGCTCTATCAGGCGCTGACCCGTCCCGGCGTGCCGACCCATGCGAAGATGGTCGTGGAGGGGCGCGATACGGGGTATTTCGACGGCTATGCCGTGGCCGTGCTGCGCGGCGATATGGTGTTTCACGCACCGCAACGGCTGGAGGCGCATATGCTGGTGGTGCCTGCCGCCTCTGCCGCGCCGGACAGCGCATTGGTGAGACCGGTGGGCTCGGGCTGCCGGATCTGCGCGCAATCAGACTGTGCCAGCCGCCGCGAACGCTCGGTTCTGGCCAGCGGGCTGTGATGCGAGGTGGCGCGGGCGTATTGCGCTGGACAGAGTTGGCTGATCTGTGCTGCAATCGCGAAACGCCTGGATTTGGGAGGATACCTGCGTGCCAGGGCATGTGTTGATCATCGAAGACGAGCCGAACATCATCGAGGCAATCAGTTTTCTGCTGTCGCGCGATGGTTGGACGGTTTCGACCCATTCCAATGGGCATGATGCGGTGCAGGTGGTGCAGCGCAAAACGCCCGATGTGCTGGTTTTGGATGTGATGCTGCCGGGGCGAAGCGGCTATGACATCCTGTCCGAGTTGCGCAGTACTGACGAGGCGAAAAACCTGCCGGTTTTGATGCTGACGGCGCGGGGCCAGCAAAAGGACCGCGACCTGGCGATGCGCCTTGGGGTCACGCGTTTCATGACCAAGCCGTTTTCCAATGCCGAGATTCTGAGCGCCCTGAAAGAAATGGCTGTCGCATGAGTGAGCCGGGCATGAGTGACAGCCCCCAGCATCGCTTGTTTCTGGAGCGGCGCAGCTATCAGCAGCGCCGTCTTGTGGATGCGCTGCGGCTTTTGCCCATTCTTGGCCTGCTGCTCTGGTTGGTGCCGCTGATCTGGGCGCGTGCGGATGATGTGGTACCTGCGGTTTCCGTGGTCTCGGCCAGTGTGTTCATCTTCGCGGTCTGGGTGGTGTTGATCGTGCTGGGTGCGTTCATGTCCAGCCGGGCCAGTTTTGGCGATGATCCCGAGGCGCAGGATGCCGCCGGGGATGCGCGCAACAAAGGTTCAACGTGGAACAGCTGAACCTTCTGATCGGCGTATCGCTGGCCTATGTGGTTGCGCTGTTTCTGATTGCCTTTTCCGCCGAACGGGCAGCGCGAAAGGGCGGGGCGCGCTGGCTGCGCAGCCCTTGGGTCTATACCCTGTCGCTGTCGATCTATTGCACGGGCTGGACGTTTTACGGCGCTGTCGGGTTTGCGGTCAGATCCGGTCTAGAGTTCGTGACCATTTATCTGGGTCCCACGCTGGTCATGCTGGGGTGGTGGTGGATCGTGCGCAAACTGGTGCGGATCGGGCGCAACCACAGGATCACCTCGATTGCCGATCTGATTTCGTCCCGCTTTGGCAAGTCCAACCTGCTGGCGATTGGCGTGACCATTCTGGCGGTGGTCGGCACCACGCCTTACATCGCGTTGCAACTGCAATCGGTGACACTGTCGTTTGGCATTTTCGCAGGGGCGTCGGGGGAGGGCACGGGCAGTTTTCACGCAGGCACGACGGCCTTTTGGGTGGCGGCCGGGCTGGCGCTATTCACCGTGCTCTTCGGCACCCGAAATCTTGATGTGAACGAGCGCCATGACGGTGTGGTCATGGCCATCGCAGTGGAGGCGGTGGTCAAGCTGTTCGCGCTGATTGCGGTCGGCGTTTTCGTGGTGTGGGGGATTGCCGGCGGCATTGGTCCGATGATGGCGCAGATGAACGCATCGGGACTGGCCGAATGGAACGTGAGCGGCGGACGCTGGGCGGGGCTCATGTTTCTCTCGGCGGCCGCGTTCCTGTGCCTGCCGCGCATGTTTCATGTGCTGGTGGTCGAAGGCGATGATGAGCGCCATTTGCGCACAGCGTCCTGGGCTTTTCCAGCCTATCTGATGCTGATGAGCCTCTTTGTCATTCCCATCGCCGTGACCGGGCTCAATGTGCTGCCAGCCGGGGCCAACCCGGACATGTTCGTTCTGACCGTACCGCTGAGCCAGGGGCAGGATACATTGGCCATCCTGTCGTTTCTGGGGGGCCTAAGCTCGGCGACCTCCATGGTGATCGTGGCCTCGATTGCGGTGTCGACCATGGTGTCCAATCACATCGTGATGCCGGTCTGGATTGCCACAACAGGCGGCGGTGCCAGCGTATCGGGCGATGTGCGCTACGTGGTGCTTCTGGCGCGGCGGATTTCAATCGCGGCTGTGGTGATGCTGGCCTATTTCTACTTTCGTCTGTCGGGGGGCGGCGCTGCGCTTGCGGCAATCGGGCTGGTGTCTTTTGTTGGCGTGGCGCAGGTGCTGCCTGCGATGCTGGGCGGTATCTTCTGGCGCGGGGCGACGCGGCTTGGCGCATTGGCAGGGCTGACGGCGGGATCTGCGATCTGGGTTTACACGCTGTTTCTGCCCAGTTTCGGATCAGACGTGGTGTTCTCCGGCGCGATGATGCAGGCCGGGCCGCTGGGGATCAGCTGGCTTGCGCCGCATGCGCTTTTCGGGATCACCGGGCTTGATCCGATCCTGCATTGTCTGCTGTGGTCGATGGTGCTGAACACCGGTGCTTTCTGCATTGTCTCGCTGCTGACCTTCCCGACGCCGTTGGAGCGGTTGCAGGGTGCGCAGTTCGTCAATGTCTTCGAACATGGGGCATCGGCCAGTGGCTGGCAGGGCAGCGCTGCGCAGTCAGAGGATCTGATGGTCATGGCGCAGCGTATACTGGGGCCGCGCGAGGCGCAGGCGCTGTTTCAGCGCGCCGCGTCGCAACAGGGTGTCGCGGGGCTGATGCCGCTGCCGGATCCGGCGTTTCTGACATCATTGGAGCGGGCGTTGGCCGGTTCCGTCGGGGCGGCAACGGCGCATGCGATGGTCGGGCAGATCGTCGGCGGAGCGAGTGTGTCGGTTGATGATCTGATGGCCGTAGCCGATGAAAGCGCGCAGATGATGGAGTATTCCTCAAAACTGGAGGCGCAATCGACCGAGTTGCAGCGCACAGCAGAACAATTGCGCCGCGCCAATGAGAAACTGACGCAGTTGTCGGTGCAAAAGGATGCGTTTCTCAGCCAGATCAGCCATGAGCTGCGCACGCCGATGACCTCGATCCGGTCATTCTCGGAGATTTTGCGCGACAGCACCTCGCTGGAGGCCGAGGCAAAGGCGAAATACGCGGGCATCATCCATTCCGAAACCCTGCGCCTGACCCGGCTGCTGGATGATCTGCTGGATCTTGCGGTGCTGGAGGAAGGGCGCGTGACGCTGAATATCTCGCAGGCGCTGCTGGCAGATGTGATCGACACGGCGATAACATCGGTGCGCGGCAGCGCAGATCAGAGCCTGGCGATCAAGGTAGATCACGGGGCCGCGGGCGAGTTGATGCTGAGCACGGACACTGACCGGTTGGCGCAGGTTTTCATCAACCTGATGTCGAATGCCCAGAAATACTGTGACGCCGATGTGCCGCAACTGATTGTGCGCGTCCGCTTCGAAGACGGGCGCGCGATCGTGGATTTCGTGGACAACGGCAGCGGTATCGCCCCTGACATGCGCGATGTGATTTTCGAGAAGTTCGCGCGCGTGGGTGAGACCAAGGCGGGTGGGGCCGGTCTTGGGCTGGCGATCAGCCGCGAGGTGATGCACCGACTGGGCGGTGACGTCTATTACTTGCCGGGGCAGGGCGGAACCGCGTTTCGCGTCGAATTTCCCATCAAACTGACCACCCCCTCCGAGGCGGCATAAAAACTCTTTTAAGGTTTGGCTGTTATGCCGGTGCAAATCGGCCCTTTGCGTGAAGGGGCTGGTGCTGAACCGGCTTGAACAGGGCAAGGGGCATCGATTGGAGCAGGCCAAAGCAAAAGACCAGGGCATTTTGCGGCGCAAACTGCGGGCAGAGCGCGCCGAGCCGGAGGAACAGGTGATGTCGCCTGCGCGCGCGGCGCGGATGGCGCTGGCGCGTGCGGCGGATCAATCCATAGGCCTGCCGCTGCGCGTTGGCAGCATCCGCCAAAGCCGTCTTGATCTGGCCGACGTGCTGAGCCTGATCGAGGATAGCTGGGCCTTGTTTCCGCTGGTCCATGATGATGGCAGCATAGGCGGCATCTGTCTTGATCCGCGCACGGTCTTTGCGCTGGTCGAGCAGCAGACGATGGGGCGGCTGCGCGCGTCTTTTGATGCTGGCGCCCGCGATCTGACCCGCACCGACAAGGCGCTGATGCGGCCCTGGATCGACATGTTCCTGCGCCAGTTCGACAGCATGCTTGACGGCGCGCCGACCGCTTTCTGGACGCAAGGGTACCACTGCGACGATCCGGTGGCGAACCGGCATATGCTGGCGCTGGGATTTGATGCGCAGGATTACCGGCTTTTCGATGTCAGCCTGGAGTTTGTCGGCACCGAGCGTCATGGCGCGGTGACGCTGATCCTGCCGATCAAATCCAAAAGGGCGCCGCCGTCAAAAGCCCCGCGCGGTGCGGCGCGTTCGGAAAAAGGCGATCGGCCAAATCTGCAGATGGCGGCCCTGCCAGCACAGGTCGAGCTGGATGCGATCCTTTGCCGTGTCAAACTGCCCCTGGCGGACGTCAGACAGCTGCGCGCGGGCAAGACCCTGACAGTCAGGCGCGATGCGATGCAAACGGCAAGTCTGGTCGATCCGATGGGCAAGACAGCAATCCCGGTGCATCTGGGGCAGTTGCACGGCGCGCGCGCGGTTCGGATCAAGGGGCAGCGCAGCGGGGCACTTGCGGCGAATGGCGGGCAGCAGGACGCGCCGAAAGCCATTGCAGCTGCGCAAAACGATGCCCCTGTGCAAAGCGATGGTCAGATGCGCAAGGAGGGTGAGCAGACGGATGCGCAGACGGATAGCGATGCGCAGGCAGATGCAGAACTGGACGCGTTGTTGTCGGAAAGCTGACCGAAGCGGCGTGCGTCGTCAGCTGCCGAGAGCACCGCGCAACCCGGCCAGATCATATCCGGCGGAGGCGGCGGCGGACAGGATTTCGTTGGCAGGGGTCTGCCCGGCTTGCCCAAGTGCCCAGACAATCGTGCTGCGTGTGCCCGACGCGCAATAGGCCAGCACCGGGCCATTTGCGGCCTCGATCAGCGCTTTGTGCTGTTCGATATTCTCGGGTGTCATGGTCTGATGCGTCAGCGGCAGGGCGTGAAATGCGAGGCCAGCCTGCCTGGCAGCGTCGGCCATGGGGCTTGCGTGATGGCTGGCCGGGATTTCCGCGTCGGGGCGATTGCAGATGATGCAGGTGAACCCGGCGTCGGCGATGGCGGCGCAGTCTTTCGGTGCGATTTGGGGCGAGACGGCATAAACGTCTGATATGTGTCGTATGTCCATGCTGTCTGGTTAAATCCTGCCCGGAGCGTTGTCCAGATTGTGCAGGCGCGAAATTGGCGCCGGGGGGCGGAACCGCTTGCCAATCGCGGCGGCGGGCCGCAGAGTGAATTCGTATGCAAGACAGGAGTTGGCAATGGCAGGCGCGCGCCCCGAACAGGCAGTTCTGACTAAGAACACGGATATGAGCAAAACCGAAGACACCCGCCGGGTGATCGAAGGTATGGTGGATGGGCTGAATGATCACACTATCGATGGCATTGGTGCGTTTTTCACCGATGGGTTTCGCTGGATGGGCAATCAGGGCTGCGGTACCAAAAACGGTCTGAAGGAGTTCCAGGACAATTGGCAGCGCCCGTTTCAGGCGGCTTTCTCTGACAAGGTCTGCGTTGATGAGGCGCGGCTTTTCATGGGCGAATGGGCAGCAGCCTTTGGCCGGCAGGAGGCTGTGCATTCAGGCGAGTTTATGGGGATCGCCCCGACCGGCAAGAAGGTGGAAATCCGCTATATGGATTTCTGGAAAGTGGTGGATGGAAAGATTGTCGACAACTACGTGATGGTCGATTTTCCCCATGTGATGGCGCAGCTTGGGGTGGATGCCTTTGGCGGTCATGGCTGGGAGGCCTATGACCGGGGCGAAAAGACGCCGCCCCGGCCCGATCAATGAGGTAAGTGATGGCAATTGAGTATTTGAAACGCGGCAAACCCGAGGCGGAACGGGCCGAGGATGACGCCAAGACACGGGCGGCGGTTGAGGCCACCCTCGCGGATATCGAAGCGCGCGGCGATGTGGCTGTGCGCGAGCTGAGCGAGAAGTTCGACAGCTATTCGCCTGCGTCCTTCCGGTTGAGCCAGCAGGAGATTGACGATCTGATCGCTCAGCTTACCCCGCGTGAGTTGGAAGACATCAAGTTCGCCCAAGAGCAGGTGCGGAATTTTGCCCAGGCCCAGCGGGATTCGATGCTGGACGTCGAGGTCGAAACGATGCCGGGTGTGATCCTCGGGC
>JBCCUH010000094.1:0-7340 GCA_039197405.1 Pseudomonadota bacterium | reverse complement strand
GGACAGTGCGGTCATTTGGGCTCTCCAAGTTTGATGTAAATTCCTTTCACATTGAATAGATGGGAGGTCGATTTCGGGTTGCAAGGGGTAATGTGAAAAAGATTTACATACAGCAAACCTGTTGACGCCCATGCCCACGGGGCGCAGGCTGCGGTCATGAACCCGGATGACAGAAAAACGGCCCCCGCGCTTGCAGATATTCTTGCTCTGGAAAGGCGGGTCTGGGCCGCGTTGGTCGAAGGTGACGCCCAGGCGGACCGCGCGTTGCTGAGCGCGGATTTTCTGGGTGTGTATCCCACGGGGTTTGCAAATCGCGACGACCATGTGGGCCAGTTCGCCGATGCCCCGACAATGGATGCATTCGAGCTGAGCGCTGAAACCCTGCGCGTTCTGACGCCTGATATCGTGCTGTTGTCCTATCGCGCCGAATATCTGCGCCCCGGTGCCACGGAATGGGAGGCGATGCTGATCTCATCCTTGTGGGAATGTCGCCATGATGTCTGGGTCAACACGTTCAGTCAGGACACACCGGTTCAGACCACCTGATCCCCATTGACCACATCGCCCCGTGATGCGCAGGGTGCGCCTATGACCCAGCCTATTGCCATCGCGCGCCTGCCGCGTGCGTTCGATCCTGACCTTGGCGCGGAAACCCGCGCGTATTTCCCCGATCTCACCGCCGAGCAGGGGGACCTGATTGCCGGGACAGCCGGAACAAGCCCGTATCTGAAAGGACTGATCGAGCTTGAAAA
This sequence comes from Pseudomonadota bacterium, assembly GCA_039197405.1. Taxonomy (GTDB): domain Bacteria; phylum Pseudomonadota; class Alphaproteobacteria; order Rhodobacterales; family Rhodobacteraceae; genus Planktotalea. Next base: position 6,588 of record JBCCUH010000094.1, on the reverse strand, counting down.
ACATTGGTTGCCGCAGGCGTTGATGCATCCTGATCAGGCCTTGTCGGATATCATGGTCATGGCGGGCGATCTGCCCCCGGATCAATTGAAGGTCGGGTTGCGGCAGGCCAAACGGCGTTTGGCGCTGTTGACTGCGTTGTGTGATATTGCCGGGGCCTGGCCTTTGGAGAAGGTGACAGCGGCGCTGACGGATTTTGCCGCGATGGCCGCCGATGTTGCCGCCAAGGCCGAGATCGCGTTGCTGATCCGGCGCCGGAAACTGCCGGGCATGACCGAGGATGACGTCGCATCCGCAGCCGGGTTGGTCATTCTGGCAATGGGCAAGATGGGCGCTTATGAACTGAATTACAGCTCGGACATTGATCTGATCGTGCTTTTCGATGAAACGCGCTTTGATCCCGATGACTTTTACGAAGCGCGCCAGAGCATGGTGCGCGCCACGCGGAACTTCTGCGCCACGCTCAGCGACAAGACCGCCGACGGCTATGTTTTCCGCACTGATCTGCGCTTGCGCCCCGATCCGGCTGTCACACCGGTTTGCATGGCGACCGAGGCGGCCGAGCGTTATTACGAAAGCCTTGGCCGCACCTGGGAACGGGCGGCGTATATCAAAGCGCGTGCCTGTGCTGGCGATCTGGCGGCGGGTCAACGGTTTCTGGATAGCTTGCGCCCGTTTGTGTGGCGTCGCCATCTGGATTTCGCCGCCATTCAGGATGCGCACGACATGCGCCTGCGCATTCGCGAAAACAAGGGAACAGGCGGCACACTCAGCATTCCCGGCCACGACATAAAGCTGGGGCAGGGTGGGATTCGCGAAATCGAGTTTTTCACGCAGACCCGCCAACTGATTGCCGGTGGCCGTGATCCGGATCTGCGGGTTCGCGGCACAGTGGCCGGGTTGGCGGCACTGGCCGCCAAAGGCTGGGTGCGCGACGAGGTGGCCGCCAGACTGACCGATCACTACCGGACCCATCGCAACGTTGAACACCGTATTCAGATGATACGCGATGCCCAAACCCACAAGCTGCCCAAAACCCGCGACGGGATCGAACGGGTTGCCTGCCTTATGGGGATCGACAGCGCGGATCTGGTCGATGACCTCACCCGCCGTCTGCGCGACGTCCATGATCTGACCGAAGGCTTCTTTGCGCCAGGTTCCGGCGGCGCAGACGCGCCAGTGCCCCGACTGGACTTTGACAAAAGCATTCTGGCGCGCTGGACAACCTATCCTGCGCTGCGTTCTCAGCGTGCGCGCCTGATCTTTGACCGTTTCAAGCCCGAGCTTCTGTCGCGCCTGGCCAAAACCGCCAAACCCGAAGAAGCGTTACTGGCGCTGGACGGGTTTCTGGCTGGTCTGCCCGCAGGTGTGCAGCTGTTTTCCTTGTTCGAGGCCAATCCGCAGTTGATTGACCTGCTGGTCGATATTGTTGGCACCTCGCATGCGCTGGCCTCGCATTTGTCACACAATGCATCGGTGTTCGACGCCGTGATCGGCGGCAGCTTTTTCACAGACTGGCCGGGACAAAAGCAGTTGCAGACCGAATTGGCGCAGGCATTGGCGCAGGAGGCGGATTACGAAACGCAGCTGGATCTGGCGCGGCGATGGTGCAAGGAATGGTCTTTCCGTATCGGCGTGCATCATCTGCGCGGCCTGATAGACGGGGCGCGCGCGGGTTGTCAGTATGCACAGCTTGCGCAGGCGGTGATCGCTGCGATTCTGCCGTATGTCGCCGATCAGTTCGCCCGCAAGCATGGCGATGCGCCCGGGCGCGGCGCGGCCGTTCTGGCAATGGGGTCGCTGGGGGCGGGCCGGATCAATTCGCAATCAGATCTGGACATTATCCTGATTTACGATCCGCAAGATCAGGACATGTCCGATGGACCGCGCCCGCTGGCCACGCGCACCTATTATGCGCGTTTTACACAGGCGCTGATCACCGCCTTGTCCGCGCCGATGTCTCAGGGGCGTTTGTACGAGGTTGATATGCGCTTGCGTCCGTCGGGCAATCAAGGGCCGGTTGCAACCAGTTGGGCCAGCTTTGCCAACTATCAGCAGAACGAAGCATGGGTCTGGGAACATCTGGCGCTGACGCGGGCGCATGTGGTGGCGGGCGATGCCAGCCTGGCTGCGGATATCGAGAGCTTTCGAACCGAATTCCTGTCGCGCCCCCGCAACACGGACAAGGTTCTGCATGAGGTGGCCGAAATGCGAGGTCGGCTGGCGGCCGCAAAATCTCCGGCTGGGGTCTGGGACGCCAAGAACGGGCCCGGGCGCATGATGGATATCGAATTGATGGCCCAAACCGGCGCGCTGTTGTCGGGCAGCGCAGATCGCGATGTCCGGTCCGGTCTGGATGGCGCCGTCGCTGTCGGCTTGCTGGATGTCGCGCAGGCACAAACGCTGAAAGGCTGTTACGACCTATGCTGGTCGGTACAATGCGCCGCCCGCCTGTTGTCCGGCAAGGTGATCGACGCCGACAAGATAGGAGAGGGCGGCGCGGCCTTTCTGTGCCGCGCAACCGGGTTCGATGACGTGGGCAGCCTGCAAACCGCGCTGCTGGACAGCTATGAAACCGCCGCACGGGTGATCGGCGGCGTGATCAAGGAGACCGAAGATGGCGCGCAGTGACGATCCCAACGATCCCAAGGGCCTGATCCGCGAGGCCTATTGCATTGATGGCATCGCCTTGCCTGAGTGTCGCAGCATCTTTCTGGACTGGGCGCTCAGCCTGGCCGACGGGCAAGATCAGCGTCAGGCGCTGACGGCGCTGCACGCGTCATATTCTGCCCTGGACGCGGATCATCCGATGACGCAGGTGATGGCCGAAGGGCTGCAAGCGGCCCACGCACCAAAACGGCGCGGCGGCTGGCGCGCCCGCGATCGCTAGGGCTTTTCCCCCGGAGCGTTCACCTCTAAGAGGGCTGCCATGACCCGTTCCAGCCCTGATCGCCCTCGAATCCGTCTGAAACCCAAAGCCAATGCGCGCCGGGTGCGCCACGGATTTCCGTGGGTCTATGCCAACGAGATCGTCGCTGACCGCCGCACCCGCAACATCCCGGCCGGAGCTCTTGCGGTGCTGGAAGATGACAGCCGGACACCGCTTGCGCTGGTGACCGTGAATATGGGGTCCAAGATCATGTGCCGTATTCTGGACCGTGATCCTGCGGCCGACTTGACCGCGGTCTGGTTCGAAACCCGCATACAGCGCGCATTGGACTTGCGCGAACGCCTGTATGCGAACCCCTATTACCGCCTGATCCATGCGGAGGCGGATGGGCTCCCGGGCGTGATCATCGACCGCTTTGATCATACTTGCGTTATCCAGCCTAATGCTGTCTGGGCCGACGCGCATCTGGATATGCTGTGCGATGCCGTGGTCAGGGTGACAGGGGCCACCACCGTGCTGAAAAATGCATCGGGACGCGCCCGCGGGCTGGAAGGTCTTGATGACGTCAGCCTGACACTGCGCGGCATGGCGCCCGAGGCACCGTTGCCAGTGCCGATGAACGGCGCGACATACATGGCTGACCTGACCGGAGGTCAGAAAACCGGCCTGTTTTTTGATCAGCGTCATAACCATGCTTTTGCCGCCGGATTGGTCCGGCCAGAGTCGCGGGTGTTGGATGTGTTCAGCCACGTGGGCGGCTTTGCGCTTGCCATGCTGGCGGGCGGCGCAGGGCAGGCGATGTGTGTTGACGGATCGGCTGCCGCTTTGGATCTGGCGCGCCAAGGTGCCGAGGCCGGTGGATATGCTGACGGGTTTCAAACCCGGCAGGGCGACGCGTTCGACGTTTTGGCTCGGCTGAACGAAGACGACGCGCAATTTGATGTGGTGATTTGTGACCCGCCCGCCTTTGCGCCGTCAAGGCAAGCGCTGGATGCGGGGCTGCGGGCGTATGAGCGCATTGCCCGTCTGGCGGCCCCTCTGGTTGCAACGGGCGGATATCTCGGCCTGTGCTCGTGTTCACATGCGGCTGATCTGGATCGGTTTCGCGACGCCTCATCACGCGGAATCGGGCGCGCAGGGCGACAGGCACAACTGATCCACACCGGATTCGCAGGCCCGGATCATCCGCAACTGCCGCAACTGGCCGAAAGCGGCTATCTCAAAGCGGTGTTCTACCGGTTGTGAAGGTGGTGCTGGATACCTGCGTCATCTACCCGACGGTGATGCGACACATGTTGCTTGGCGCATGTCGGCTGGGTCACTGCACGCCCGTGTGGTCCGCGCGCATTCTGGAAGAATGGGCGCGTGCCGCCCGCAAACTCGGCCCGCAGGGCGAAGCACAGGCGCGGGCCGAAATTGCCCTGACCCGCGCGCAGTGGCCAAAGGCAGAGCACGCGCCTGCACCCGGGCTGGAACAGCGGTTATGGCTGCCGGACCCCGCCGACATTCATGTTCTGGCAACCGCTGTCTCGTCCTCTGCCGATCTGATTGTCACTTTGAACGCCAAGGATTTTCCCAGACATATTCTGGCCGAGGAAGGCGTGAACAGAACCGACCCGGACGCCCTGTTGCACAACCTCTGGATCAACGATCCCGACGGCATGACCACCCACGCGCATCAGGTTCTGGCCGAGGCCAACCGGTTGCCTGACGGCAACTGGACGTTGCGCGCCCTGATGAAAAAAGCCCGCCTGCCGCGTCTTGGAAAAGCGTTGGCTGCCTGATCACGGGCTTTAGGTATTCTGGTCAATCTGCCCCTGAACCCGCCAGAGCCTGGCCCTAGCCACCGCCCCAGCGTTGTTCAAGCGCGTCCAGCGCTGCAATCCGCTCATCGGTTTTGGGGTGACTCATCAACCAGGCCGGGACCATTCCGGCGCGCTGTTCGGTCAGGTCTTCCAGTTTGTGAAACAGCGATTTTTGCGGGCCGATCCCGATGCCCGCCTTGGTCAGCAGGGCCGCAGCATATTCATCTGCCTCGTATTCATCCTGTCGTGACAGGCGCGATGCCAGTACGGACGTCAACGCATTCGCGATCATCGCACCCACAAATGGAATGAACCGGTTCAGCACCATGATCAGTGCCGTGCGCATCGCGTTCTGGCCGGAAAAATCAATCATTCGCCGCTTTGCGTGCCCAAGCGCCACATGGCCCAGTTCATGGGCAATCACGCTGGCCATTTCTTCGGCGGAAACCTCGCCATTGCTGAACTTGCGATAAAAGCCGCGCGTGATGAAAATCCGCCCGTCAGGCGCGGCCAGACCGTTCACCGGGTCGATCTCGTAGATGTAAACGGGCACATGTGAGATATCCAGCGCGCTGGCCAGCCGATCCGTCATCCGTTTCAGCGCGGGATCAGCCAGCTCGGTCGATTTTTGATCCAGTTCGCGATGTGTGCGCCAGACGGAAATCCGGTACATCACAACAGCATAGGCAATTGCCAGCAGAATAGGTGTAAGACGCAGCATGATACAGATATGGGCGCATGACGTCGTCCAGACAACCGGAAATTCCGGGACTTCAGATCAAACACCTGCCATGGCCTGTGATCCGGTCGCGAAAAAACACTTGGTAATCACGCACCTGCGGGCAATAAAACGTAATCGGGCCCACCGGCTTGGCAGGGATACACAGTCTGACCGCAATTTACCGATCATAGGATACACACGTGACCAAGACCGAAGACCCCAGATTTGCGGATTATGAAAGCCACGCGGAGTTAGCGTTGAGCCACGAGACTGAGGCGTTGAATGACGTTTCCAGATCGCTTCTGAGGCTGGAACGCAGCGCACAGGCATTGACGCGTGTTCTTGAGGCGACCGAGCGTGACGCAATCAATCAGCCTGCTATTGCAAAAGCCCTGAAAGAAACAGAATTCGACCCAATCGCATATGCGCATATTGCCTATGATCTGCGAGAGTTTCTGTTGGTGCTGATGGATCTTGATGCGATCCTTGCGGCGGATTCGGATTACGCACATTCTCAGTTCCGGTACCGTCCTGTCAGATTTCTTGAGGTCGGCTGCGGACCCGGACGCAATCTTTACGTGGTGCGCAATAGCGGGATGTTGCTGTGGAAGTCCGTCGAAGGGTTTGACATCATTGGTCCTTATATCGAAGCAGCCAATGCAACCTTCCAACTGGGCGACGCGGTCTGGCAGGATGATGCGCGCAGCTTTGATTTTGGCGGGTATGACGTGGTGTTCAGCTATCGGCCTTTCGTCAACCCCGAGGTCGAAGCTGAATACGAAAACCGGCTTGTGGAGTCGATGAACACTGGCGCCTACCTGATTTCACCCTTGAACGAAACTCATAATCAGGACACCCGACTGGTCGCATTTGGGGAAACAAATGTGATATGGAAACGGCTGTAGGCTGAGGACGTCACGCGTGCTTCAGCGCGTCAGGTCTCGCATGCCCTGTTCCAATCCCGCCAACGTCATGGGCACCATGCGGTCTTCGAAAATCTCGCGGATCATGCCGATAGAGTGAGTGTAATCCCAATACCGCTCTGGCACCGGGTTGATCCACAGGTTTGATGCCCATTGCTCGCGCGCACGGTTCAGCCAGACCTGACCAGCCTCTTGATTCCAGTGCTCATTCGCACCGCCGGCATAGGCGATTTCGTACGGGCTCATCGATG
>JBCCUH010000093.1:0-7373 GCA_039197405.1 Pseudomonadota bacterium | reverse complement strand
GCCACGGTATGAATTCATCAAACGCAGGGCCTCTCCCGTGCTAACCTAGGAACGAGAGCATTCCGCAACAAGGAGCCGTGCCATGCTTCAATCGCTGCAAAACATGGTCAAACCGACCAAGACACCCGGTGACGTGCTGGCCCATGCCTTCAAACGGGTCTCGCTTGGTATCGGGTTCACCGCGCTTTTGCTGCCGACCGTCGCCTATGTGTTCGGGCGCATCTCCTGGCTGCGTCCGGGCGAGGTGCAGAACTCGCTATCGCATTTCTATTACACGCCGGTGATGGGCGATTTCTTCGTCGGCTGCCTGTTTTTCATCGGCATTCTGTTTTTCTTTTTCTTTCATACCGGCGGCAAGCCGGTGCCGGGGTGGGAAAATGTGCACGGGTTCGAAAGCCTGCTGATGCGGCTGGCGGGTATTCTGGCCATTGGAATTGCAATCTTTCCAACAGGTTATCCCGGCACCGAAGATCTGCGCGGCGAGCAGATGCGCCCGTTTTTCGAATTTGGCACCCAAGGCCCCATCGTGTCGCCCGATTGGGCGCGGCTGGAATTGGGCCGCTTTGTCATCGAGTATCACTATGTCTGCGCGGTGCTGATGTTCTTCATCCTTGCCTATTTCACACTGCGGGTGTTTCCGCGCACGCAGGCGGTGGCCTCGCTCACCCTCGAGGGGACGTTTCAACCCAGCAAACAGCGGCGCAACGCATGGTATCGCCGGTTGGGGCTGACCATCGCGGCCAGCATCGTCGGCATCGGTGCGGGTAAGCTTTTGCTGTCTGAAGAGACATGGAATGACTGGAACGGCACATTTTACTTCGAGTGGCTGGCGCTGGCGGCCTTCGGCATTGCCTGGCTGATCAAAGGGCGCTGGTTCACCGGTTTGAACGACTGAGGGCCTGAACGACTGACGGTCTCGCACGCCCCGTCTTGCCAGCGCGCCGCCTGCGCCGTTAACTGCGCGCATGACATTGGGCAAGGAACTGACCGGGCTGACGGTGATCTCGCTGGAGCAAGCGGTCGCGGCCCCTTATTGCGGCCTGCTGCTGGCCGATGCCGGCGCGCGGGTGATCAAGATCGAACGCAGCAGCGGCGATTTCGCGCGCGGCTATGATGCGGGTGCAGGCGGGCAAAGCGCGATTTTCGCCTGGCTCAATCGCGGCAAGCAATCGGTCTGTCTTGATCTCAAAGATCCCGGCGATCTGGCGCATCTGCGCGCGGCCTTGCGCGTGGTGGATGTGCTTCTGTCCAATCTCGCCCCCGGCGCGGTGGCGCGCATGGGATTGGGTCCAGAGGCGCTGCGCCAAATCAACCCCGGTCTCATCACCTGCGCCATCAGCGGCTATGGCCCCACGGGGGAGGCCGCCCAGAAGAAAGCCTATGATTTTCTGGTGCAGGCCGAGGCGGGCATCTGCGCGGTGACCGGCACGCCGGACAGCCCTGCCCGCGTCGGTGTGTCCCTGACCGATCTGGCCACCGGGCTGACCGCCTTTTGCGGTATTCTGCGGGCGCTGATCCAGCGCGGGATCACCGGGCGCGGCAGCGATCTGGATCTGTCGATGTTCGATGTGATGGCCGATTGGATGAACATGCCTTTGCTGCAGCACCGCTACACCGGCGGCGCACCTGACCGCTCTGGGCTGACCCATTCCTTCGTCGCCCCCTACGGCGCCTTTGTCTGCGGCGATGGGGGCACGGTGCTGCTGTCGGTGCAAAGCAACCGCGAGTTTGCCGCGCTCAGCGGTCAGGTGTTGGGCCAGCCCGAACTGGCGCGCGATCCGCGCTTTGCCGAAAACCCCGCGCGCCATGCCAACCGCGATGCGCTTGCAGCAATCATCACTGCAAAGTTCAGCGCCCACACCCGCGCAGACGTGGTCGCAATGCTGGACGCGGCGCGGATCGCCAATGCGCAGCTGAACTCGGTCGCCGATCTGTCTGAGCACAGCTTTTTGCGAACTGCCCGCGCCAAGATTGGTGCGGACCGGATTGATATGGCGTCCTTGCCCCTGCGCCAGGGTTCGAACGACACAGAAAACGTCCCTGATCTTGGCGCCCATACCGCTGATTTCAAAGCTGAATTTCAGAAAGCAGAGAGCCCATGAGCGACACGCCCGATCACCCCGAAATTCGCGCTGCCGTCACCCGGCTCTGCGCCGATTTTCCCGGCAGCTACTGGCGGGAAAAGGATCGCGGCGGCGCCTATCCCGGCGAATTTGTCGAAGCCCTCACCAAAGCCGGATATCTCGCCGCGCTGATCCCTGAAGACTATGGCGGGCTGTCGCTGCCGATCTCTGCGGCTGCGGCGATTTTGGAGGAAATCCACCGATCCGGCGGCAATGCAGGCGCATGCCACGCGCAGATGTACACGATGGGCACCGTGCTGCGGCATGGCTCGGAGGCGCAGAAAGCCGCCTATCTTCCGCAGATCGCGGATGGCACGCTGCGCCTGCAGGCCTTTGGCGTGACCGAGCCGACCTCCGGCACCGACACGACCAGCCTGCGCACCACCGCAAAGCGCATGGGCGATACCTATGTGATCAACGGGCAAAAAATCTGGACCAGCCGCGCCGAGCATTCGGACCTGATGGTGCTGCTGGCTCGCACAACACCGCGCGATCAAGTCGCAAGAAAAACCGACGGTCTGTCTGTCTTTCTTGTCGATATGCGTGCGGTGCCGGAGGGCGCGCTGACCATCCGCCCGATCCGCACGATGATGAACCACGCCACCACCGAAGTGTTCTTTGACGACATGCTCGTGCCCGCTGCCAACCTGATCGGCGAGGAAGGCAAGGGCTTTCGCTATATCCTGTCAGGCATGAACGCCGAACGCATTCTGATCAGCGCCGAATGCATCGGTGATGCCAAATGGTTTATCGAGACCGCCTCGAAATACGCAACCGAGCGCTCTGTCTTTGGTCGCCCGATCGGACAAAATCAGGGCGTGCAGTTTCCCATCGCCCGCGCCTATGCGCAGATGCGTGCCGCCGAGTTGATGCTGCGCGAGGCGATCCGGCTTTACGACGCTGGCGGCACCCCCGGCGAGCAAGCCAATCTGGCCAAGCTGCTGGCGTCAGAGGCCAGCTGGGCCGCCGCCGAAGCCTGCGTGCAGACCCACGGCGGATTTGGCTTTGCCGAAGATTATGATGTCGAACGCAAGTTCCGCGAGGCGCGGCTGTATCAGGTGGCGCCGATCTCGACCAATCTCATTCTGAGCTACCTGTCGGAACATGTGCTCGGGATGCCCCGGTCGTATTAGAGTATCGTCCATTAAAGCTGCAACGCGCGTAAATAACGCAATGGCCTGCTTCGGGTCGCGGGCGCCAGGCTGAAAGCCCCCGCTTGGGGGGGGGCGGCCCCGGGGCTGGTCGGCTTCGCCGCCCGAACACGCGGCTAAAGTGCAGCACACCAGATTTTCGGGATCAAGCGCTAAAGAGGTGTCAACCGCGCGCTGCGGTCAGCGCCTGTTAACCTTGGCAGCGTTACAAAAGCTCTTGTGCACATACGGTCCAACCTTCGCAACTTCGCGACTGCTTGAGAACAACGGCGGAGACGCCGGCGCAGCCGCGCGAAAGGCCCTTTCGATCCAAATCTCCGGTTTTTCCCACCGGATGCGACCCCGACCAACGGCAGGCCTGCCACCCTTGGACATATCCCCACCCGCTCCCCGCGCGCAGACCCTCTGCAGCGCGGCACGGGCCGTTAAGGCTCCACAGGAAAAATCACTTGGCCACCGCGCGCAAAATCTACTAGCGCAGTCATCATGGCTTACAATTACGACAAACTCTATGGCGCGGAACCCGATGCGCTTGGCGCGCCCTCACCCGTTTTCGTGGAATTCTTCGAGACCCTGAACCAAAAGCAATGCCGCGTGCTGGACATCGGCTGCGGTCAGGGGCGCGATGCGCTGTTCATTGCGCGGCTTGGGCATCAGGTGGTGGGTGTCGATCTGTCCCCCAACGGCATTCGCGATCTGCAAAACGCGGCGGCGGTCGAGGATTTACAGGTCACCGGTATTGTCGCCGATATCACCGAGTTCACGCCGGAAGGGTCGTTCGATATCATTGTGATCGACCGCACGCTGCATATGCTGGACGCAGGTGCCCGCCAAACGGTGCTGGCGCGGCTGCTGGGGCATGTGCGTGACGCAGGGTGGTTGCTGATTGAGGACGAGCGCAGCAACATCGACGGGCTTCGGCGCGTGATAGCCGCAGACGCGGGCGCTTGGAGCACGCATAAGGCCAGCAAAGGCACGCTCTTTTTGCGAAAGACCTGAGCCGCGCCTGAACCTTCGCCTGCCCACTTGGTAATTTCCGATTGCACCGGTGCCGCAATTGCGTAACATACATGTTACCAATGAAGTTGCAGGTCTCCTCCCCCGCCCCGCAAGGTGATGCTGTCATGGACGCGCTTGGCAATGACGTGCGCCGCGCGATCCTGCGTATGCTGGCCGAAGGCGCGATGACCGCCAGCGCCATCGCCGCCGAGTTTCCGATCAGCCGCCCCGCAATCTCGCGGCACCTGAAGCTGCTGACCGACGCCAAGCTGATCGCCTTTGAACCGCAGGGGCGGCAGAACCTCTACCATCTGGCTGAAGACGGGTTTGCCGCAGGCCGCACCTGGCTTGATCAGTTCTGGCCCGATGCGTTGACGCGCTTCAGACTGCTTGCCGAAAACACCTATGAGGCAGGTGGCGATGCCTGAGCCGCTTGTCCACGCCATGGATCTGGCCTGCTCGGCAGAGCACGCCTTTGAGGTATTTCTGCGCCGCATCGATCTGTGGTGGCCGCCCGGTCATCGCAAATTCAAAGGCTCGCGTTTTGCCTGCACTCCAGAGGTCGGCGGACAGATCACCGAATATGCGCCCGATGGCACCTGTTTCGTCTGGGCCGATATCACCGCCATTGATCCGCCGCACCGGCTGGTGCTGGGCTGGCACCCCGGAAAGATCACCGCGCCCACGCGCAGTGACATTACCTTTGCCAGCGCGGGGCCGGGCCGTAGCCGCGTCACCGTCACTCATAGTGAAGCGGATGCCGCTCTGGGGGGCGCCTGGCCGCAGCGCGCTGCCCTGTTCAGCGCGGGCTGGACCGCGGTTCTATCCGCGCTTGCCGATCATATATCCCCCGACCCGACTTCAAGGAGACCCGATCCATGACCCTGTCCCTCGCCGATCTCAACTGGTTCGCAATCATCGCTTGCGTGATTGCTGGCCAGGTTATTCTAACCCTCTGGTTTGCTGTGATTTTCGCCGATCCCTGGGCCAAAGCCTATGGTGCGGCGGACAAGGCGCAGCACACTGCAGAGGTGCCCGCCTATACCTATGGGATCGGGCTGGTCTGCATGATTGCCCTGAGCCTCGGGCTGGCCATGCTGCAAAAAGCCGTCGGTGTCAGCACGCTTGGCGGCGGCCTGACCAGCGGGATATTCGCGGCGCTGTTTTTCTGCGTGGCCACCGCCCTGCCCGGCTATGCATTCCTGCGCCGCTGGTCCGCCTTCACCCTCGCGATTTCGGCGCAAGTGGTGGTGATTATGGTACTGTCGGCAATTCTGGCGCTGTGGGGTTAGAGGGTGTCTGCTATTGAAAGCAGCCCCTAGCGCGGCAAGGAGGCATAAAGCGCAACTGCCGCTGCGTTCGAGACATTGAGCGAGCCGAAAGCGCCCGCGAAATCGATCCTGACCAAAGCATCGACCGTTGCCTTGGTCTTTTCGCGCAGCCCCGGCCCTTCGGCCCCCAGAACCAGCGCAACAGGGCGATCCTTTCTGCCCTCCACCGCCGCGTCAACAGAGAGCTCTGCCTCGCCGTCAAGCCCCAGCACCAGATAGCCCATGCCCTGCAGCGTCTGGATGCTTTCGGCAAGATTGCGGATGCGCAGGTAAGGCTGACGCTCCAGCGCGCCTGACGCGGTTTTCGCCAGCGCCCCGGTTTCAGGAGCCGAGCCGCGATGCGTGCCGACAACGGCAGAGGCGCCAAACACTTCGGCCGAGCGCAGAATCGCGCCCACGTTATGCGGGTCTGTCACACGGTCCAGCAGAACCACGCGCGGCACCCGGTCCGGCTCGCCTGCGCAGACATCCTCCAGACGCCCCCAGCTCAGCGGTTTGACCTCCAGCGCTGCGCCCTGATGCACCGATTGCGGATCAAGGGGCGCGGCAAATCTGCGTGCATCGGACTGCTCGGGCGTCATGCCTGCTGCAGCGATGGCATCGGCCAGCTTGTCTTGCGCATTGCGCGTCACGATCAGACGCAGCTTTTCACGGTTCGGGTTCATCAAAGCATCGCGCACCGCATGCAATCCGAAAAGCCAGACAGTTTCGGCATTTGCCGCCTTTCTTGCCTGTTCTTTCTGAACGACCCACTTGGGTTTTTTCATGACACCGGACCTTTGTTGCGCGTGACATCAGGCTGTACCTGACTGAGTGGTGCCCGCAAGCGATTTTCGGGTTGACGCAGATTTGCCCCCCGGCTAATCACGCGCTCACGTTTGATGCGCTACGCATGAAACAGTGGGCGACAGGCCGCAAGGTGTGGCAGGGGACTGTAACTCCCTCGCGGAGACGCACGCCTGGTTCGATTCCAGGGTCGCCCACCATTTACTCTCTTTCCGACCGTCCCTTCAATCGCGGAAAACCTATAGGTTTTCTGCGCGATGCAAGCTGCGGCACGGGCCGCCTGCGGCTCCCTCGCGGAGACGCGCGCACGGGTATCGGGCCCAGGGTCGCCCACCACTTCCTCTCTTTCCGACCGTCCCCTCAATCGCCGAAAACCTATAGGTTTTCTGCGCGAAGTCTGTGATTGCCGCCGTGAACGAAATCTTCACGCAATGGGACTAAACAGGGAACATGAAATCCGATGTTCTCTCTCTGGCGCCCTTTTACGTCGCGCTGACCTTGCTTTTCACACTCTATTTCTACGGCGCGGTTTTCGCGTTCGCGAGGCTGTTCTGATGCCGATCAGAACCCGCGCGCCGCCCTATGCAACACCCTATGGGATCATGATATTTTCGCGCAGCAGCGTGTGGCTCATGGTGGTCAGATTGTCCAGCAGCAGATCGATGCGAATGGAATTGACACTGCCCAGCTTGTGGCGCTGGAAGGTCATCAGGGCTTCGTCATTCAGCACTGCGTTGGGCTGTTGAAATTTCATGTGGCACTCGGGCAGCGGCAGATCGCTGAGCGGCGCATCGTTGATCGAGACTTTCACGGCCATCAATCCACAGCGCCAACCCAGAAGATGGCTGAAATACACCAAATCCTGCCCGTCGTATTCCCGCACTGCCGCCCAATTGCCGCGGGTGACCTCCAGAATCGGGGCCACTTCGGCGGCGGTGGTGAACTTGCCCGTCGGGGTCTGGTCGTCAGGCTGCAGACCAGAG
>JBCCUH010000092.1:0-7396 GCA_039197405.1 Pseudomonadota bacterium | reverse complement strand
GGAAAATTCCCGCCTTTCAGCCTAGCTGAAAAGAACGGCGAGCCGCTCTTCGTCTGTCTTTGGCGCGGTGGAATACGGGGAATACCACCAAAAGGAACGTATCCGTGCGGATGATATCACAGATGTCACAAGCGTCATGGCTGGGCTGACCTACCGGTTTGGCGGCAAAGCGGCGCCAAAAGCGGCCAAGCTGGACTATCTTGGTGCGTTCCTGGCCAATACCGGCGGTGTTCTGGAGTAACGCGCGAAGGCGGCTCGATCGCGCGCCCGGCTTGTCGCGTTTTTGAGTGACAAGCGAAGACGTTAGCGCTAACAAGTGCGTGAAAGCACGATTGAAGTTGCAAAGGATACACCGATGGTCAGCCGCGTCATTCCCGTTGATCCCTTCGATCTGGTCATCTTTGGCGGCACCGGGGATCTGGCGCGGCGCAAGATCCTTCCGGGGCTGTTCCGGCGGTATTGCGCAGGGCAAATCCCCGATGGCAGCGCGATCATCGGGGCTGCGCGATCTGACATGGATGATGACGGCTACCGCGCGTTTGTCGCTGATGCGATCACCGAATTCGGCGGCGCGCGCAGCTGCGAGGCAGGCACGTTGGAGGCGTTTTTGCAATGTCTGTTCTATGTCACCACAGATGTTCGCGGCGATCAGGGCTGGCCGGAGCTTTCGGGACGTATCCGCAAAGAGCTGATCAACGCGTTCTATTTCTCGGTCGGGCCGGGGCTGTTTGGCGATATCGCATCGCGTTTGAAACAGCATGACATGGCAGATGCAGACAGCCGGATCGTGGTGGAAAAACCCTTTGGCCGGGATCTGGAGACGGCGCGTGCGCTGAATAAAACGCTCGCGCAGCATTTCGACGAAACGCAGATTTACCGGATTGACCATTATCTGGGCAAGGAAACGGTCCAGAACCTGATGGCAGTGCGTTTTGGCAACATGCTTTTTGAGCCGCTCTGGAACAGCCAGTACATTGATCATATTCAGATCACCGTGGCCGAGACGGTCGGCGTGCATGGGCGCGGAGGGTACTACGACAAATCCGGCGCCATGCGCGATATGGTGCAGAACCACCTGATGCAACTGTTGTGCCTGATCGCCATGGAGCCACCTGCGAAATTTGATCCCGATGCTGTTCGGGATGAAAAGCTTAAGGTTATCAGGGCGTTGGATCCGGTTGACGTGCATCATATCGTGCGCGGACAATATGGCGCCACAGATGATGCGCCGGATTACCGCGGCGATGTGGACAATCCCAAAAGCAAGGTGGAAAGCTTCGTCGCCATGCGCGTCGCGATCTCCAATTGGCGGTGGGCGGGCACGCCGTTTTACCTGCGTACCGGCAAACGCCTGCGGGCGCGCAGCTCTGAAATCACCGTGGTGTTCAAGGACGCGCCGCATTCGATCTTTGGGGCCGAAGCCGGGCGCCACCGCAATGAGCTGCGCATTCGCCTGCAACCCAATGAAGGCATGACGCTGGATGTAACCATCAAAGAGCCGGGACCGGGGGGCATGAGACTGGTGGATGTGCCGCTTGATATGAGCTTTGCCGAAGCGCTTGGTCCGGATGCCGCTGATGTGCCCGACGCCTATGAACGGCTGATCATGGATGTGATCCGGGGCAATCAGACGCTGTTCATGCGCGGTGACGAGGTTGAGGCAGCCTGGGCCTGGACAGATCCGATCATCAATGGCTGGGAGGCTCGCAATGACGTGCCGAAGCCTTATGATAGCGGCAGTGACGGGCCGACTGATGCCATCGCCATGATGGCGCGGGACGGTCGCAATTGGCGGGAGATACGCACATGAAGTTCATCGAATATCCCGATGCGGACATGATGATGATTGATTTGGCCAATCAGATCGCAGGTGATCTGAATGCAGCTTTGCTGCACGAGGACAGGGTTTGTCTTGCGGTACCGGGCGGGACGACACCAGGCCCGCTGTTCGACGGGCTTTGTGCCGCAGATCTGCCGTGGGAGCGCGTTGATGTGATGCTCACCGATGAGCGTTGGGTGCCCGAAGACAGCCCGCGGTCAAACACGCGGCTGATCAAGGAGCGTTTGCTGGTCAACCGTGCGGCTGCGGCGCGGCATCTGCCGCTTTATGCGCCTGCGGAAAAGCCCGAGGATGTGATTGCCGAACTGGAGGCGATGATCGCGCCAGAGCTACCGATTGGCGTGCTGCTTCTGGGGATGGGGACGGATATGCATACCGCCTCGCTATTTCCTGGCGCGGATCGTCTGGAGGATGCGCTGGACAGCAACGCACCGACGCTGATGCCGATCCGATCGGACAAGACGCAAGAACCGCGCGTCACATTGACCGCACCGATTCTGGATGGGGCGCTGCGCAAGCACATCATCATCACTGGCGCTGAAAAGCGGGCGGCGTTTGAAGCGGCCCAGCAGTCAAGCCCGAAAGACGCGCCGATTTCGGCAGTTTTGACGGGTGCGGATGTACATTGGGCACCGTGACGGCCGGATTGCGGAAGGATCAGGGGTAATGTGGCAAAAACTGCGGGCGCTGGACACTGGCGCATCCATATCGGCGCTGTTCGCGCAAGACGCGGGCCGGGCTGACAGCTTCAGCGTCAGGGCGCTGGACATGCTGTTCGATTATTCCAAAACGGCGATTGATGCAGATGCAATGAAAGCTCTGATCACCCTTGCGCAGGATACCGGTGTGGAAGCGCGCAGGGATGCGATGTTTGCCGGTGAGAAGATCAACGAGACCGAAGATCGCGCCGTGTTGCATACGGCGCTCCGCAATCTGGATGGCGATCCTGTTGTCGTGGACGGCGAGGATGTGATGCCGACTGTGCTGGACACGCTGGCGCGGATGGAACGGTTTGCTCAAGAGGTGCGCAGCGGCGCTTTCAAAGGCCAGGGCGGCGCGATCACCGATGTGGTCAATATCGGGATCGGCGGCTCTGATCTGGGGCCTGCGATGGCCACGCTGGCGCTGTCGCCCTATCATGACGGGCCGCGGCTGCATTATGTCTCTAACGTGGATGGGGCGCATATTGCCGATACGCTGCGCGGGCTTGATCCGGGCACGACGCTGGTGATCGTTGCCTCCAAGACCTTCACCACCATCGAGACCATGACCAATGCGCGCACTGCGCAGGCGTGGATGTCCGAGCAAGTCGCGGATACAGGTGCGCAGTTTGCGGCGCTCAGCACCGCCGAAGACAAGACCGCCGCTTTCGGGATTGCGCCAGAGCGCGTCTTTGGTTTTGAGGACTGGGTTGGCGGGCGCTATTCGCTTTGGGGGCCGATCGGTCTGGGGCTGATGATCGCTATCGGCGGGCCGGCGTTCCGCGCCTTTCTGCGGGGCGGGCAGGCCATGGATCTGCATTTCCGTTCTGCCGAATTGCATGAAAACATGCCTGTACTGCTGGCTTTGGTCGGGATCTGGCACAATCAGATCTGCGGAAATGCGACGCGGGCGGTGTTGCCTTATGATCAAAGGCTTGGACGATTGCCTGCGTATCTTCAGCAGTTGGAGATGGAGAGCAACGGCAAGTCGGTGGCGCTGGATGGCAGCGCGCTGGAGGTACCTTCGGGCCCTGTGGTCTGGGGCGAGCCGGGCACCAATGGGCAGCACGCTTTCTATCAGCTGATCCATCAAGGCACGCGGGTGATCCCTTGCGAGTTTCTGCTGGCGGCCAACGGGCATGAGGATGATCTTGTGCATCAGCATGAGTTGCTGATGGCCAATTGTCTGGCGCAATCCGAGGCGCTGATGATGGGCCGCAGCCTTGATCAGGCGCGCGATCTGATGGCGGCCAGAGGACTGGAGGGCGCAGAGCTGGAGCGGCAGGCGCGGCACCGGGTGTTTCCGGGCAACCGGCCTTCGACGACCTTGCTCTATCCGCAACTGACACCGGAGACGCTGGGCAAGATCATTGCGCTTTATGAGCACAGGGTATTCGTGGAAGGGGTGATCCTGGGGATCAACTCTTATGATCAGTGGGGGGTGGAGCTGGGCAAGGAGCTGGCCACTGCGCTGCAGCCGATCATCGAAGGCGCGGATGCGTCAGGCAAAGATGGCTCGACCCGAAATCTGGTGGCTTATGTGCGGGCGCAGAAAGCTATGTGAAATGTTTTTGGGGCGCTGCCCCCGCCGCTTTGCGGCTCCCCCGAGGTATTTCAGGCAAGAGGAAAGAGCAGTGACGTTCCCTGGGCTGCGTTAAGGATTTGTTAATGGTTCCGGTCTGTTAGGGGGGATGATGTTGGGGTTGCGATCTTGACATTGCGCACGGTTCAGGGTAGGTATTCAGGCATGCTAGGAAAATTGGCTGGACGGGCCGGGAGATGATCCCGATGCCCGTTTTTTCATTTTTATCGTGCGGAGTTCACACCTCGCATGAGGAGATAAAAATGACATCTACGACCCCTGACGAGGAGTTGCGCGACATCGCGCAGCTTCACAAGTCTGCCAAGGGACAGCTGGTGCGTGCCATCGAGGCGCTCAGCAGATTGGAGGCTCGTGTCGAAAAGGGGGAGGTTGGACCGAAATCAGAAGCGACGAAAATGCTCGGGGATATCCGGGATTGGCTGAAGATTGCCCATGAGTTGGAGGTACGTCTTGAAAAGCAAACGCAAGACAGAGCTGGAGGTGCAGGGGCCCATGACCTTGATCTCGGCAAAGCCCGGATTAAAATCGGGTGCCGCCTGGATCGCCTGCGAAGATCAGCATGTCCAGGACGCTTTCCTGGATGAGTTGAGTGAGGGAGAGCTGTTGGCTCTCCCTTTTTTGTTCGAATTCTGGGCGATGGAGCATCAATTGCCGCCCGGCGGTAATTGGCGGTCCTGGGTCGTGATGGGGGGCCGCGGCGCGGGCAAGACCCGCGCAGGCGCCGAATGGGTGCGTGCGCAGGTGGAAGGCGCGCGGCGGCAGGATGCAGGACGCGCGCGGCGCGTGGCGTTGGTCGGTGAGACCTTTGATCAGGCTCGCGATGTGATGGTGTTCGGGGAAAGCGGAATACTGGCCTGCTCGCCCCCGGATCGGCGTCCCGAGTGGCAGGCGACGCGCAAGCGATTGGTTTGGCCAAACGGGGCCACGGCGCAGATCTATTCGGCGCATGATCCCGAAAGCCTGCGCGGGCCGCAATTTGATGCGGCCTGGGTGGATGAGCTGGCCAAGTGGAAGCGGGCCGGCGAGACCTGGGATATGCTGCAGTTTGCCTTGCGGCTTGGCACCCATCCGCAGGTCTGCGTCACGACAACGCCGCGCACGGTGCCGGTCTTGAAAGATCTGCTCAAGGCGCCGTCCACAGTTGTGACCCATGCGCCCACGGAGGCCAACCGGGCCAATCTGGCCGGAAGTTTTCTCGACGAGGTGTCGCGGCGCTATGCGGGTACGCGGCTGGGGCGGCAGGAGCTTGCGGGCGAGATGCTGGAGGACAGCGAGGGCGCGCTTTGGAGCAGCGCCGGATTGGAGCAGGGCCGGTTGAGCAAGATCCCGGCGCTTAGCCGGATTGTGGTTGCGGTTGACCCGCCGGTGACCTCGCGCGCCACATCGGATGAATGCGGGATCATCGTGGCCGGGGCGATTACCGATGGGCCACCGCAGAACTGGTCTGCGGTGGTTTTGGAAGATGCCAGTATCAAGGGCGCATCGCCCACGGCCTGGGCGCAGGCGGCGATTGCGGCGATGACGCGCTGGGACGCGGACCGGCTGGTGGCGGAAGTCAATCAGGGCGGCGATCTGGTGGGAACCGTGATCCGGCAGATTGATCCGATGGTGCCGCTGACGCAGGTGCATGCCTCCAAAGGCAAGATTGCACGGGCCGAGCCGATTGCCGCGCTTTATGAGCAGGGCCGGGTGCGGCACATGCGCCATCTGGAGACGCTGGAGGATCAGATGTGCCGGATGACGGCGCGGGGTTTTGACGGCAAGGGCAGCCCTGACCGGGTGGATGCGTTGGTCTGGGCCTTGCATGAGCTGATGATCGTGCCCTCGCAGATCTGGCGCAGCCCGCAGATACGCGCGCTCTGACAGGTTATCGGCAACAGGGGTGTGCCGGGTGGTAGAAGGTTGTTCTGCAAAGGCGGACCATGCGGCAGCAACGCTGCGCAACAGGAGAGACGATCATGGCATTCGATTTTCTAAAGTGGCGCGGCAGCGAGATGCTAAGGCCCCAGGTCAAGGCCAGCGCCGCGGGGCCGGTGATCGCCTATCAGGGAGCCGGGCGCATTGCCTGGTCGGCACGCGATACCGCTTCGCTGACACGCACCGGTTTTGCTGCCAACCCGGTCGGGTTTCGGGCGGTAAAGCTGATTGCGGAGGCGGCAGCGGCAGTGCCGCTTGTCCTGCAGGATGATTTGCAGCGTTATGAGGTGCATCCGCTTGCGGAACTGCTCGCGGCGCCCAATGCGGCGCAGGCGCGCGCGGAGTTTCTTGAAGCGCTTTTCGGCCAGCTGTTGCTGTCAGGGGATGCCTATGTGGAAGCAGTGGCGAGCGAGACGGGGTCACCGCATGAGTTGCATGTGCTGCGTTCGGACCGGATGCGCGTGGTTCCGGGCGCCGATGGCTGGCCCGCGGCCTATGAATATGCGGTAGGCGCGCGCAAGGCGCGGTTTGATGTATCCGGCGTTGTTGCCCCGATCTGTCACATCAAGAGCTTTCATCCGCAGGACGACCATTACGGGCTGTCGCCCATGCAGGCAGCAGCGGTGGCGCTGGATGTGCACAACAGCGCGTCCCGCTGGTCAAAAGCGTTGCTGGACAATGCGGCCCGTCCTTCGGGGGCGATGGTCTACAAGGGATCAGACGGGCAGGGCAGCCTGAGCGAGGAACAATACCGCCGGTTGCAGGATGAGATGGAGAGCCATCATCAGGGGGCGGTCAATGCCGGGCGCCCGATGCTGTTGGAGGGTGGGCTGGATTGGAAGCCGATGGGGTTTTCGCCTTCGGATATGGAGTTTCAGAAAACCAAGGAGGCCGCCGCGCGCGAGATCGCACTGGCCTTCGGCGTGCCGCCGATGCTTTTGGGCATCCCGGGCGACGCGACTTACGCCAATTACGCCGAGGCGAACCGCGCCTTTTACCGCCTGACCGTGTTGCCGCTCGCGGCGCGGGTCACCGCGGCGGTGAGCGCCTGGCTTGCGAGCTTCACCGGCGAGGCCGTCGAACTGCGCCCGGATCTGGACCAGGTGCCCGCGCTGGCAGCGGAGCGCGACCAGCTGTGGGGCCGGATCTCGGACGCTGACTTCCTCACCGACGCTGAGAAGCGCCAGCTTCTGGGCCTGCCGCCGCGACCGGAAGAGACGGCTGGCAGCACTGATGACCGCGCACAAAAAGGATGACACCGATGATTGGCAGCGACGCCTTTGGACTTGAACATAAATTCACCCGCCTCGGCGAGGCGATCTCGGTTGGCGAGGG
>JBCCUH010000091.1:0-7545 GCA_039197405.1 Pseudomonadota bacterium | reverse complement strand
TCGGGCTATCGCAGCCCCAAGACCAACGCGATGCTGCGGTCCAGGTCCAAGGGTGTAGCTAAAAATTCCCTGCACATGAAGGGACAGGCCGCCGATCTGCGTCTCAGCTCGCGTTCAGTGAACCAGATTGCCCGTGCGGCCGCAGCCTGCCGTGGCGGTGGCGTGGGCCGGTACTCCGGTTCCAACTTCGTGCATATGGACTGCGGCCCGGTTCGCAGCTGGGGCCGGTAGAGCCTTCATTTGATATTTACGTACAGCCGCGCGCGGTCAGCTCATCTGCTGTCGCGCCGTTTTCGCGTGCACCACATATGTGCGAATGGAAAAAATCACCGCACCGGTCTCTGGCAATCTGACAATCGACTGCCGCTCTGAACGGCAAAATGCGCGTCTCTGTGCATCCTCATCTTCGCTCAGATCGTCAGTCTTGTAGGGCTGAAACAACTCGGGATCGCTGTACCACAGCCGATTGAACCGCCATAGCGGCCGCCCTGCCCGCACACCATCGAACAAGCGCTGAACGCGGCGCGCAAGATCTGGCGTGTAGTCGTCCACAGGATCATGAATGGCCCGCAACGGCTGCCCCAGCTTCTCGGACAGTTTCCAGCCAGCCGGAAAGCACAGCGCGGCGGCGCTCAGCAGGTGTTCCGGCGCATCCAGGGGTTTTTGCAGGATGCATATGTCGTCCTGCGCGATCAGGCAGATCTGCTCCAGAGCCGGCAGGCGACGCGCCACGCGCCGCCCATCGGGACAGATGACAGTGTGATCCGTGACGTCGAACCCTGCCTGCTGCGACAGGGTACCGACTACAAGCGCGAGCGCCTCGTGCACCGCCGCATCGGCATCAGACAATTGCGCCACCACTTCGGCCCGATGGGTCCGCAGCAACTCTTGTCGTCTGCGCATCTGAGCGGCATAGGCATCATCCACCGCCAGCCAGCGGCGCATGTCAAGTGGCGCAACCCCCGGCAACGGGTGCGCGCCGGTCATGTCATCGGGCAACTGCCTTTGCAGGATCATCGGATGCAGGCCTTATGAACAGCTGTCAAAAACGCCCTGCACGCTGCCCATCGGCGCACATAGTATACCGCCCCAGATGTAACCAAACCCACCCTCCTCAAAGCGCACGCGAAACCACGGAAACCCATCGTGAATAATCTCGATCCGTTGTTCCAGATCCACGGCCTGCCCTGCTGGCGCCGAGCCGATTTTGTCATACTCCGTCCCCGGCCCGGCACGCACCACACCGCCAAGCGTCATGCCCGCGGTGCCGAACAGGTAGCTGGCCTTGTCACCGTCTTTCCAGACAATGGTACACGGAGATGTCCCTTGCTGATCTTCATAGGTTCCCACAACACCGTTGGGCATGAAAACCTCGTTTGTGTCACTTTCATAGCGCTGCGGACTGCCGGAAACCTGCGTCATCACCCAGGACGACCCACCGCCGCCATGGTCACTGCCAAGCGCATAGACAGCGTCAGCCGACAGGCGATCCTCTGACACTGTCACCGTCAACGCGCCATCACCGCCCACCTCGCACATGAAGGCCGGGTTGGCCTGCGCCGTGGCCGATCCCGCAACACACAAACTGCCGACCAGAACCAGCGCTTTCAAATGCATGAACAAACCCTTCTGAAAATTGAGAATTCAGTCCCTTTCGCACTATGTCCTGCTGATCAGGTGAGACAAAGCGATTTCTCGCATCCGGCGTTTTGCCAGCGGTGATGCTGTCAGCCAATTGTTGAAAACCCTGCAGTCCAACAGGCCGTAGCCAAAAAACGACCGGTGCATAGGTCGCATTTGAAGCTGAACACCGGCGCATCCCCCCGCAGTCTTTTCGCATCAAAGGGGAGGCACGACCATGAACACCCATTATCGTGATACGCGCAAGATCGACCCGACACGGGGCGCGACCCTGGGCGACAACACACCCAATGACGCAGACCGCATTGAAATCGGACCGACCCAGCTTGCCTTTAAGGAATGGGAAGCGGCGGGGTTGGACCTGCCCGATCTGCAGGCCCTGCGCCGCTACCGCTGGGACCGGCTCACTCGCTTTATCAACGATCGCGATTACGCAGGCCTTCTGGTCTTTGACCCGCTCAACATCCGCTACGCCACCGACAGCACCAACATGCAGCTGTGGAACACCCATAACCCTTTTCGCGCCGTGCTGCTCTGCGCCGATGGCTATATGGTCATCTGGGATTACAAGAACTCGCCGTTCCTGAGCACCTTCAACCCACTGGTGCGCGAACAACGCTCTGGCGCGGATCTGTTTTATTTCGACCGGGGCGACAAGGTGGATGTGGCTGCCGATGTCTTTTCCAATGAGGTGCGTGTGCTGCTTGAAGAGCATGCCCCCGGCAACACGCGGCTGGCCGTGGACAAGATCATGCTGCACGGGTTGCGCAGCCTTGAGGCGCAGGGCTTCGAGATCATGGAAGGCGAAGAGCTGACCGAGAAATGTCGCGCCGTCAAAGGCCCCGATGAAATCAAGGCCATGCGCTGCGCCAATCATGCCTGCGAAACCTCGGTACGCAAGATGGAGGAGTACGCCCGCGCATTCGGTCCCACCGGCACTGTGTCGGAGGATGACATCTGGGCGGTGCTGCATGCCGAGAATATCAAACGCGGCGGCGAATGGATCGAAACCCGGCTTCTCGCGTCTGGTCCGCGCACCAACCCGTGGTTTCAGGAATGCGGCCCGCGCATCGTTCAGAACAACGAGATCGTCGCCTTCGACACCGACCTGATCGGCTCATACGGCATCTGCATAGACATCTCGCGCACATGGTGGATAGGCGACGGCACTCCACGCCAGGACATGATCGACACGATGCGTCACGCCCATGAGTTCATTCAGCACAACATGTCCTTGCTGAAACCAGGCCTGATGATCCCGGATCTCATTGACCAATGCATGCTACATCCGCCGAAATTTCAGGCACAGCAATATGGTTGCATGATGCATGGAGCGGGTCTTTGCGACGAGTGGCCGCTGGTGCCGCACAAATCGAAATACGTGCCCGGCTCGTTCGAATACCCACTGGAGCCGGGAATGGTGCTCTGCGTGGAAGCCGCCTGCGGCGAAGTCGGCGGCGATTTCTCGATCAAGCTGGAAGATCAGGTGCTGATCACCGAGGATGGCTTTGAAAACCTGACCACCTATCCATTTGATGAGAAATTGATGGGGTGATGCGGGGGCGATGATCACGCACCCCCCATCACCTCCGCGCGACCCGCCTGTAACACATCTTTCCAATTGGCAGGAAAACCCCCACCCTAGGGCAGCACATCAGAAAGACGCTGCCCATGCCTACCACCCGTTTCACCTTTACCGGTCACTCCGGCGACGAACTGGCCGCGCGGCTTGATCTGCCGGACGGCCCGCATCTGGCCACTGCGCTCTTTGCCCATTGCTTTACCTGCTCCAAGGACATACCGGCGGCCAAACGCATCTCCCAGCGTCTTGCCGCCCTCGGCATCGCCGTTCTGCGGTTTGACTTCACCGGGCTGGGCCATTCCCAGGGCGAGTTCGCCAATACGACATTCTCTTCCAATGTGGATGATCTCAAAGCAGCTGCCGCGCATCTGGACGCGCAAGGCATGGCCCCCACCCTTCTTATCGGGCATTCGCTGGGCGGCGCTGCCATGCTCAAGCTCGCCCCGGATCTTCCCGGTGTCAAAGCCGTCGCGACCCTGGGGGCACCCTATGATCCGGGTCATGTAACCCATAATTTCGGCGGCGCACTGGAAGACATCAGCGCGCGTGGCAAGGCCGAGGTCGTGCTGGGCGGCCGCGCCATCACCATCGGCAAAAGCTTTGTCGAGGATGTGAATGCCGCGTCTCTGAGCAGCGCTCTGCAGGCTATGAAAGCCGCGCTCCTTGTTATGCATGCCCCCCTCGACAGCATTGTCGGGATTGAGAATGCGACGCAGATATTTACCCATGCCAAACATCCCAAAAGCTTTGTCACACTCGATGATGCAGATCACCTGATCACCCAGGCCGATGATGCCTCCTATGCCGCCGAGGTGATCGCCAGCTGGGCCAGCCGCTATTTGAAACTGCCGAAAGCCGCACCGCCCATCGGCACACCGGAAGGCATCGTGCGCGTGCGCGAGGCCGATCCGCGCGGGTTCCTGCAGGATGTCTACTCCGGCGCAAATCATCATACCCTTGCGGATGAGCCACTCGCCTACGGGGGCACAAATAAGGGCATGTCGCCCTACGGATACCTGTCAGCCGCATTGGGCGCCTGCACCTCGATGACCATCCGCATGTATGCACGTCGCAAAGGCTGGCCCCTGACAGGTGTATCCGTGGACGTGAGCCACAATAAGGTGCACGCGCAGGACACGGGCACTCTGGACAAGATCGACAGTTTCAAGCGGGTTATCACGCTGCAGGGCGATCTGGATGCCGCACAGCGTTCGCGCCTGTTGGAGATTGCGGACAAATGCCCCGTCCACAAAACCCTGGAACGCAGCTCGTCAGTGCTAACAGAACTGGCCTGACCCTTTCTTTTTGCTGCCAACACCTCAGGGGGCCGTTCGCTCTACGCGATTGGTTCAGGCCCAATGAACAACGGGCAGTGCCCCCACCCGGCGGGGCGCGCAATGCGTGGCGCAATCCATAGCCAAGCTGCAAAACCTTCGCTATAGCTGCCAAAACCACCGCCAAAGGACGCGCCAGATGTCTCAGCCCGAGCAGCCGCAAATCTACCTGATCAGCCCACCGGAATTCGAGCTTAGCCAGTTTCCCGGGCAATTGGCTCAGGTTCTGGACGCGCATCCTGTCGCTTGCGTGCGTCTGGCGCTGGCCACCAAGGACGAAGACCGCATTTGCCGGGCCGCAGATGCCCTGCGTGAGGTTACCCATGCGCGCGATGTTGCTCTGGTCATCGACGAGCACATCCTGCTGGTCGAACGACTTGGACTGGATGGTGTGCATCTGGGGGATGGCGCGCGCCGAGTGGCCAAAACCCGAAAGGCATTGGGCGATGATGCGATTGTCGGCGCCTTCTGCGGCGCATCGCGTCACGACGGCATGAGCGCGGGCGAAGCCGGAGCGGACTATGTCAGCTTCGGCCCTGTCGGCGAAACTCCGCTTGGCGACGGCAGCCGCGCGTCTGCGGATCTGTTCAACTGGTGGTCTGAAATGATCGAAGTGCCGGTCGTTGCGGAAGGGTCCCTGGATGACGCGTGCCTGAGTGCGCTTTCTCAAGTCACTGATTTCTTTGCCATTGGCGACGAGATTTGGCGCGCGGGCGTTCCACTGGATAGGCTTTCCGAAATGATCCGCATTATGAACCCACAGGCATAAAACCCTGGGTTGCATCGCCATATTCTGTCCATGAATTGCCGTATGCGCGCCCAATACATTTGTAATTGTATGCGTCTGAACAAGAGTTTTGGACGCCGATATGCCAGATTATGTCATCAAGAACGTCTATCAGATTGGAGATTTTGCAACCTCTGGCGGCAACATCGCGCCACCCAATGAACGAGGTGCAACCGCGCAGGGCAACCCACCATTTCAGATGCAACTGAACCCGGGCACCGAACCTTTTTCGATCGTCATTACCGACAGCGATCCCAACTTTCAGGAAACACCGGGTGCTGACCCTTTGCAGGAACTGGCGCAGGACGCGACAATCGACGGTGTTCTTTATCCCGCCGGAAGCCATGTGGTGCTGAATTATGAATTGACCGCAGCTGGCGTGCCGACAGGCTATTCGATCACGATCGGCGCTCCGAACTCCGGCGGCAACACAACAACTGCGTTCGTCGCGCTTGAGCCCTTGCCTGTCGGCACCTCCTTTACCTACACAAACGAAAACAACATCGGTGGTGGTGCCGGCCGCCCTTATGCAACCTTTGTGTGTTTCACCGCAGGGTCGCTGATCAGCACGCCGAATGGACCCCGCCTGATCGAACGCCTGAAGCCAGGTGACCTGGTGGATACGTCGGAACATGGCGCACAGAAACTGCGGTGGATCGGTACGAAAACCACGCTTGGCATCGGGCAACTTGCGCCGGTCGTGATCCGCAAGGGCACGCTGGGCGCCCTCTGCGATGTGCGGGTATCACCGCAACACCGGATGGCCGTGGCAGGCCCCGCGCTTCAGCTGCTTTTCGGTGAAGACCGCATGCTGGTCGCCGCCAGCCATCTGGTCAATGGGCGCACCATCCTGCAGTTACCGCAAGCTATGGTGACATATGTGCATATCGCATTCGACCGTCATGAGATCGTGACCTTGGACGGCACGTTGAGCGAAACGCTGTTGGTCAATCATGGAGCATTGAACGCCGTGACCGAGGCACAGGCAGAAGAGTTGCTGCACCTCTTTCCCGGCAGCACTGTCTCAAAAAGGTCAGCGCATCGCGAAACCTGCCTGGCAGCGGCAAAACGACATGAAGCCCTGTTGATTGAAGCCGATGATCTGGTTCCGGCCTTCGGGTGCCAATTCTAGATGTCTTCGGCCCGCATTTCTTGCGCAACAGCCAGGCCAAGGGCATACGAGATGTCCGTATACATCCCGTCATAGGCCGCAAAAATCGCCCGTGTCAGCGTTTGGCCAGCCTCGGTTGCCGAAAATGCGATGAACCGCTCTAGATCCTCGCCCGCCAGCGGATCATAGGCCATCAGAAAAAACCCAAACAGCCAGTCGCGGGTTTCTTTGCGCATCTCCTCTTCCTGCGACCAGACATCAGACACAATTTCCGCGTCCGACAGCTCGTAAGCGCCACCGTCCACAAGCCCCCGATAAAACAGGATGTTGGAATTCAATGCAGATACGACATTGGCCTCCAGCATGTCGCCCTGCTCGATCAACTGCTCGACCTGTGCAAAGGTCTTGGCTGCGGATGTCTCAAGTTGCCCGGCGCGCTCTTTGGCCGCCTCCTCGATGTCTTCGTCCAGCATGGCGCGGCGGGCGGAGACTTCCAGTTCAACGATACGCGCCCCCAGATCTGCGTCAAAGAAGTCTTCGGCGGCGCTGATATCTGTACCACTTAACGCTTTGGCAAAACCGCCTTGTACCAGCAGCTTCATCGCTTCGCGATCATAGATCCGGTTCACATTGGTGCGCCAGGTTGCGGTACTGCCGCCAGGCAGCATGTCCTCCGCCAGTTGTTCTGCGTAGCTTACGCCTTCCTGGCGCATGATCTCGACCATCTCAGACATTCCGAGACGGTCAAGCAACTGGTTGGTGCGCTCATCCGCCTGCGCGGCAAGCGCGCAGGTCAGAAAAGCCAGGCATGATGCCAAAAGCTGTAGGGACGCTCGCATGGGGCCTCTCAAGATACACGTCTTTGCGCACAGCCTAATCGCAGCCACATCGGTTGCCAATGCAAGCGCCGCTTTCGGTGCCGATTGATCCAAAAAAACCTGTTGCGCTTCGACCCTTGCGGGGCTATCCGCGTGCTCGTGACCCTTTGGAGGAGAGGTGCCGGAGTGGTCGAACGGGGCGGTCTCGAAAACCGTTGTGGGTGCAAGCCCACCCAGGGTTCGAATCCCTGTCTCTCCGCCACCCATGCCTC
>JBCCUH010000090.1:0-7579 GCA_039197405.1 Pseudomonadota bacterium | reverse complement strand
TTATAGGACCGACTCGATGCGCACAAAGACCTTTCGCCAGAAAATGCTGTCCGCCGACCCGTTGGCAGGGACATTCCTGAAAACGCCTTCGTACATTCTGGTGGAGGTTCTGGCGCAATCAGGGCTCGATTTCCTGTGTCTGGACGCTGAGCATGCGCCTTTTGATCGCGCGTCGATGGATGCCTGCATGGCAGTGGCCCGGGCGCTGGACTTCCCGATGCTGGTGCGTGTCGCGGATGGCAGCCCAAAGGAAATCCTGCAGGCGCTGGATTACGGGGCGGCAGGTCTGGTCATTCCGCATGTGGACAGCGCGGCGAAAGCGGCGGAGGCGGCGAAAGCGGCGCGATACGGTCTTGGCGGGCGCGGATATGCCGGTTCAAGCCGCTGGGCGGGCTATGCCACGCAGGCCATGCCGGATCTGCTGCAGCGCTCGCAAGAGGAAACAATCGTCATCGCGCAAATCGAAGAGCCGGAAGGCGTTGACGCTGCCGATGCCATAGCCGCGACCGAGGGCATTGACGGTCTGTTCATCGGACCTGCGGATCTGTCGGTGGGCTATGGGCACGACCATCAAGCGTCAGATGAGCTGTGGAATGCCTTCGCATCCGTCGGCCAGGCCGCGAAGGCGCATGGCAAAACCTATATGACCTTCGCTCCGAATGCGGCCAAAGCGCAGGAATGGGCCGCAGAATATGGGCTTAGCATGTTTTTCCTCGCCTCCGAGCACAGTTGGATGCGGGCCGGTGCGGCAGCCGACGCCAAAGGCGTGCATGAAATCAAGACAGTGTAACCGGCAGCTTGCCGGACCTTGAGCCTGCGATCCAAAACCTGTGGCATTCAAGTCCGCAAAAAGGCTTTGAATACATGCTGTTGCGGTGAAAGTCCGGCTGGTTGCCTGCATGAGAGGCAATTGCGTGCAAGCAGGGCCTTTCCGCAGAACCCTTTGGGCTAAACAGATTTTCCCCAAGGTCTGCGCAGCCCCCGTCGTCCGGGCAAAAGCCTGCACTCAGCGCGCGGCTTTTTCTTGAGAAAATCTTCTGTGGCTGAACGCCTCAGGTATTGGATCGGAGGCTCTAGCTCTGTGTTGCCAGAAAATCGGTGATATCTGTCAACACCTCTTCGCGCACGGCGGCCACTTCCATCAGCACTTCATGTTCGCCGCCCGGCACAACCTTCAGAGTGCCATCCGGCCAATGGGCCATCCGTTGATGAATCGGCGGCACATCGACGATACGCTCGCCGTCGCCAAGAAACGTCAGGCAAGGAACAGGCGGCGCGGGCAGCTTGGCCAGCGCCTTGCATTCGTCAACGGCCATACGCACCCAGTCCAGGCTTGGGCCGCCCAGCTCAAACCCTGGAACCGCGCGAATCTGATCGCCCATGCGCGCCCACATATCCGGATCACGGGTCAGCGTGTTGTCCTCAAAAGGATCGTTGAGGATGAAACTGCGCGCCTGCGTGCCCGGCGCAAGTGTGCCACCGGCCCCGAACCGCGCCGCGACGCGCGAGACAACCCAGGCCACCCGGCGCATTACCGGATGGATGCGGATGCCCCACATCGGCGCGGAAAACACAGCCGAGGCCACCGGCAGCCCGTTCAGCAGCGCCCGCAGACCAATGCACCCGCCCATGGAATGCGCTAGCAGATGGAACGGGCCGGCCAGACCTTCCTCGCGCACCACCTCCATCAGCACATCCACATCGCGCTGATAATCGGCAAAATCGCCCACATGGCCGCGGTAAGGATCATCCATCACCCGGTCAGACAGACCTTGCCCGCGCCAGTCGATCGAGGCCACGTTATAGCCCGCTGCGGTCAGATGATCGGCGACATGGCCATATTTCTCGATGTATTCGGTGCGCCCGGGAAACAGCAGAACCGTTCCCGCAGGCGCGCCTTGGGCAGGCCACAGACCAATGCGCAATTGCACCCCGTCGGAGGCCTCGCGCCAGATCGCGCGCCCGCCGTCAGGGCCAAAAGCGATATCCGGGTGAAACGGGGCCTGCATCATGAAACGGCTCCTGGTCAGCTCAGCACGGAGCCAAGTTTCATCGCCATTCCCATATTGCCGTCAACAGAAAGTTTACCGGTCATGAAGGCCGCTGTCGGGTTCATATCGCCGTCCAGAATAGACTGAAACGTCTCGGGGCTGGCGGTCAGCGTCACATCGGTGTCCTCGTCGGATGCGCGCGCGCCAGTGCTGTCCATCACGATGCAGCCTTCGCCCTCGATGTCGAATTTCGCGCTGCCATCAAAATCTGCGCCCGCCAGTTTCTCGTTCAATGCAGCCACTGCCGCGTTCAGAACATCGCTCATTTTCAGCTCTCCAATTTGTCAGGACACACAGGCTGGCGCTTTTTGCCGCCTGCGCTACACTGCCATATATGACAACGCCGATCACCCCGCGCAAACCTTACCTTGCGGCACACCTACGTAAACTAGTTGCGGGGGCCTTCGCTGCGATAGTCGTGTATTCCATACCTCTGGCGGGATTTGCGCAAACCGCAGATGTGGATGGCTTGCTGAAGGATCTGGCCACCGCGCCTGAAGCGGAGGCCAAGACGCTTGCCCGCGATGTGCGACGTCACTGGTCGCGGTCGGGTTCGGCCTCTGCTGATCTGCTTTTGAAACGGGGCCGCGATGCGCTCCGCGCCCAAAAGCTGCCCGTCGCGATTGAGCATTTCACCGCGCTTACAGATCATGCGCCAGAATTCGCCGAAGGCTGGCACATGCGCGCCAGCGCCTATTATCAGGCCGAGCTTTACGGCCCGGCAATCGAGGATCTGGCCCGCACTTTGGCCCTGAACCCCAATCATTTCGACGCCATTCAGGGGCTGGGGGCCATATTCGAACAGCTAGGGGATCACGACCGCGCCTACGATGCCTACACCCAAGTTCTGGCTATACATCCGTACCATGCGGACGTAATCGAAGCGATGGAGCGTCTGGAGTCGAAAGTGAAAGGCCCTGCGCTCTGACCGTACAATCGTACGGGGGGGCAACAGGAAAGCGGCATGTCAGATCACGCGAGCATCACGGCGGTCCTGGGGCCTACCAACACCGGCAAGACCCATTACGCGATTGAGCGGATGCTGGGCTATCGCACCGGCGTCATCGGCCTGCCGCTGCGCCTGCTGGCACGCGAGGTGTATGACCGCATCGTCGCGGTGCGCGGCCCGTCCGTCGTGGCGCTGGTCACCGGCGAGGAACGCATCGTTCCGCCGCGCGCCCAGTATTGGGTTTGCACGGTCGAAGCCATGCCCGATGGCATGGGCGCTGATTTCGCCGCCGTTGATGAAATCCAGCTGTGCGCCGATCCGGAACGCGGCCATGTCTTCACCGACCGTCTGCTGCGGATGCGGGGGCATAAGGAAACCGTCTTTCTTGGCTCTGACACCATGCGCGGACCGATTGCCGCGCTGGTGCCCGAGGCGCAGTTCCAGCGCCGCGAGAGGATGAGCCAGCTGGCCTATGCGGGTGCGAAAAAGATAAGCCGGATGCGCCCCAGATCGGCCATCGTCGGCTTTTCGGTTGAAAATGTCTATGCCATCGCCGAGCTGATCCGCCGCCAGCGGGGCGGTGCAGCGGTGGTCATGGGCGCGCTTAGCCCGCGCACGCGCAACGCGCAGGTCGATATGTATCAAAACGGCGACGTGGATTTTCTTGTCGCCACCGATGCTATCGGCATGGGGCTGAACCTCGATATTGATCACGTTGCCTTTTCCTCGGTCACCAAATTCGATGGCCGCCGTATGCGTCCCTTGATGCCCAATGAACTGGCCCAGATCGCGGGCCGGGCTGGGCGCGGCATGAAAAGCGGCACCTTTGGTGTCACCGGCGAGGCACGGCCCCTGGACGATGAGGTTGTCCGCGCCATCACCGAGCATCGCTTCACCCCGCTCAGCAAACTGCAATGGCGCAACCCCCGGCTTCAGCTGGGCACGGTCGAGGCGCTGATCAAATCGCTTGAAGCGCCCAGCACGGATGAGCTCTTGATCAAGGCGCGCGAGGCGG
The DNA here is from genome assembly GCA_039197405.1 of Pseudomonadota bacterium. Lineage (GTDB taxonomy): Bacteria > Pseudomonadota > Alphaproteobacteria > Rhodobacterales > Rhodobacteraceae > Planktotalea. Next base: position 3,564 of record JBCCUH010000090.1, on the reverse strand, counting down.
ATGATCTGCGGGTGCTGAAAACCCTCTCGCAACAGGCCGAGGTGCTGGCCCGCGCTTCCAGTGGCCCGGCGGTGAAACTACTTTGGGATGTCTGCCGCATTCCCGATTTTCGCGGCATTTCCCACGCCGAACACGCCAGCCTGCTGGAAGGGATCTTCGGCTATCTGCACGAACGCGGAACGCTGCCGAACGACTGGATGGCCCGTCAGATCAAACGCATCGACCGGGTTGAAGGCGATATCGACACGCTCTCCAAACGATTGGCGTTTATCCGCACATGGACCTACGTTGCGCAGCGTTCCGGCTGGGTGGACGACGAAAACCATTGGCGTTCGGAAACCCGCGCTGTAGAAGATCGCCTGTCAGACGCGCTGCACGAACGTCTGACCCAGAGATTTGTGGACCGGCGCACATCCGTGCTCTTGCGCCGGCTGGGGCAAAAGGAGGCCATGTTGGCCGAAGTAAATGACAAAGGTGATGTGACCGTCGAAGGGCAATTCGTCGGTCGCCTCGAAGGCTTCCGTTTCACGCAGGACAAGACCGCTGCAGGGCAGGAGGCCAAGACCCTGCGCTCCGCCGCCGTGGCCGCGCTTGCGCCGCAGTTTCATCTGCGCGCCGACCGCTTCTACAACGCGCCCGACACCGAGATCGACTTCACCGAGCAGGGCGGCCTGATGTGGGGCGAGCATGCGGTGGGCAAGCTGGTTGCGGGCCCTGACGCCTTGAAGCCGCAGGTTCAGGCCTTTGTTGACGAGGAAGCAGGCACCGACGTGGCCGAGAAAGTCACGCGCCGTCTTCAGCATTTCATTGATCGCAAGGTCGCCACGCTTTTCGAGCCGCTGCTCAACCTGCAACGCGATGAAGAGCTTTCCGGCCTCGCGCGCGGCTTTGCCTTTCGCATGGTCGAGGGCGTGGGCCTGACAACCCGCGCCGATGTCGCAGATGAGGTCAAGGCACTGGATCAGGACGCGCGCGGCGCGCTGCGCAAACACGGCATCCGCTTTGGTCAGTTCACCATCTTCATGCCGCTGCTGCTGAAACCTGCGCCCACGCGCCTGCGTCTGGTGCTCTGGTCCCTTGCGGGCGGGTTGCAGGAGTTTCCCGAATCGCCGCCCCCCGGTCTGGTCACGGTCCCGACCGTCAAGGATGCGCCGGACGGCTATCACCTGATGGCCGGCTACCGCGCCGCAGGCGAGCGCGCGATCCGCATCGACATGCTGGAACGTCTGGCGGATATGCTCCGCTCCGAGGATTCGCGCGGCGGCTTCGAGGCGAAAGCCGACATGCTCTCGATCACCGGCATGACGCTGGAGCAATTTGCCGATCTCATGCAGGGTCTTGGCTACAAGGCCGAAAAGGGCGAGCGCGAAAAGGTGAAGGCAGCCGCGCCGACGGTGCCGGGCGCCCCGCCTGAACAACCCGCCGATGCCCCTGCCGAAGTTCCGGCCGATGCCCCCGCCGAAACGCCAGAGGCGCCGCCTGTCGAAGCGCCTGTAGAGCAGCCAGCCGAAACCCCCGCCGAGCCTCCGCAAGAGGCCACCGCCGAAGCCGCAGCCACTGAAAAGACGGCCACCGAAGCGGCCACCACCGAAGCGGCAGCGCCAGAGCTGGAGGTCTTCTACACCTTCCGCTGGGGCGGCGCGCGTCAGCAGCGCCACGCTCAAGGCCGCCCACGCGGTCAGGGCAAGGCGCCCAAAGGCAAGGGCCGCGGCAAACCGCGCGGTGACAAACCCCAGGGCACCAATAACTTTTCAGCCCGCCCGCCCAAACCAGAGAAAAAGATCGACCCCGACAACCCCTTCGCTGCGGCTTTGGCGGGTCTCAAGACCAAGTGAACGATCCCGCGCCCAAACTGCGCGCGGACAAATGGCTGTGGCAGGCGCGGTTCTTCAAGACCCGCAGCCTGTCGGCCAAACTCATCACGGGCGGGCACTTGCGGGTGAACTCGGAAAAGGTGCTCAAGGCCAGCGCCCCGGTGAAGCCCGGGGACGTGCTTACCTTTCCGCAGGGCAATCACATTCGCGTCATCCAAATCGACGCGCTGGGCACCCGGCGCGGCCCGGCCACCGAGGCGCAAACCCTTTATACCGACCTCAGCCCGCCCCAGCCGCGCGATTTGGGCAAACCAATCCCGGACCGCGGCGGACGACCAAGCAAGGCCGAGCGCAGACAAGGCGCGCAAATCAAGCGCGGAACGCTTGAATGATCCGGGGCTTTGATTTAGGCCGCATCTGACATTTGAAACAGGATCCCATCGCCGATGACTTACATCGTCAATGACAATTGCATCGCCTGCAAATACACCGATTGCGTGGAGGTCTGCCCAGTGGACTGTTTCTACGAGGGCGAAAACATGCTCGTCATCCACCCCGACGAGTGTATCGACTGCGGCGTCTGTGAACCGGAATGCCCCGCCGATGCGATCCGCCCCGACACCGAGCCGGATATGGACAAATGGGTCGAGTTCAATCGCAAATATTCCGAAATGTGGCCGGTGATCATCACCAAGAAAGACCCGCTGCCCGAAGCCGATGACCGCGACGGCGAAGAGGGCAAGCTGGAGAAATACTTCTCAGAAAGCCCCGGCGAAGGCGGCTGAACCGGCCCGAATCACCCCGCGAAGGGTGCAAAGCTGCCGTTACGGCAGCTTTTTTATTGCCAGCCTTCAATGTGTTAAGAAGCATTGGGAAATCCCGGATCCCGCGCGCAGGTCTGGCGAGAGCCGTGATTTTGTGGTATGCATAAGGCAGATATGACGTTTTGCATGACACACGCCCGAATTCCCAGTTTGGCGATCTGACAGACGAACAAGCGACCTTGCACCAACCGGCTCCGGTCTGTTGGACAGGGTCGTTGTGCAAGCACCCCGAACGGCAAGGAAAAAGCCACTATGAGCAAGTCCAAGAACCTCGATTTCCGTGCGAATGAATTCGTTGTCTATCCGGCCCATGGTGTGGGCCAGATCGTCTCGATCGAAGAGCAGGAAGTCGCAGGTATCAATCTCGAACTTTTCGTGATTTCCTTTGAAAAAGACAAGATGACGCTGCGTGTGCCCACCCATAAGGCGACCGATATCGGCATGCGCTCACTCAGCTCGCCCGATGTGGTGGCGCATGCGATGAAAACGCTCAAGGGCAAGGCCAAGGTCAAACGTGCTATGTGGTCGCGCCGCGCGCAGGAGTATGAGCAAAAGATCAACTCCGGCGATCTGATCGCTATTGCCGAAGTGGTGCGCGATTTGCACCGCACCGACGATCAGCGCGAGCAAAGCTATTCAGAGCGTCAGCTTTACGAAGCCGCGCTGGAGCGTCTGACCCGTGAAGTGGCCGCTGTCGGCGGCGGCGATGAGGATGGCGCGGCGCGTCAGGTGGGCGATGTGCTAATGTCGCGTGCTGCAGCGGCGTAACGCCAGATCCAAATCGGCAGACTATCAAACCGGCAGGCGCAGCGCGCGTGCCGGTTTTTTCATGCGCGGACCAGCAATGCCAGCAACAGGCATTCCGCGATCTGCTGCGCGCCGCCGATCACATCACCGGTCTGCCCGCCGATCTTGGCCTCGCCAAG
>JBCCUH010000089.1:0-7580 GCA_039197405.1 Pseudomonadota bacterium | reverse complement strand
TAAGACGGATGCACCGCCTTGCCCGCGTCCTGAATGACGGTGTAGCGCATGATCCGGCTTTGGCCGGTTTCGGGATCCACCTCGATATCGCAGATATGAGTGGCAAAACTCACCCCTGCCCCGTCCGCCACCAGTTCGCTGTGCCCGGCTATGGGGCCACCGGTATTGCCGGCTTCGGCGGCGATCTCCCTGACCGACAGAGGCGCCCGGTTGCCGTGTTTGGTGCCCGATGCATGGGCATGGCCGTCTTCCCAGTAGATATCCTCGACCGGGATATCCCACATGAGAGCGGCGCGCTGGCGCATAACTTCGATGGCGTTGCGCGCCGCCGAGATCGTGGCCATGGAGCTGGAAAAAGTGCCGCGGCTGCCGTCAGTCATGTCGTTATAGCCCAGCGAGGACGTGTCGGCGATGATCGCTTTGACGTCCTTGTAGTCGATGCCCAGCTCTTCGGCGGCAATCAGCGACAGCGAGGCGCGCGAGCCGCCCACATCCACGGTGCCCACGGCAATGGTGACGGTACCGTCGGCCGCAATGTTCAAATCGGTGCAGGTTTGCCCGCCGAAGTTGAACCAGAAACCGCAGGCCATGCCGCGCCCCTGATTTTTGCCCAAAGGCGCGCTCATATGCGGATGGGCCTTGGCGGCATCCAGCGTTGGCCCGATACCGATGGGACCATAAACCGGCCCGTAAGAGGATTTGCTGCCCTCCTTGGCGACGTTCTTGATGCGGAAATCCACTGTGTCCATGCCGATCCTGCGGGCCAGTTCGTCCACGGCGCTTTCCACCGCGAAAGCCGCCATAGGTGCCGACGGCGCACGATAGGCTGCGACTTTGGGGCGGTTCACCACCACCTCATAACCTACGGTTTTCACGTTTTTCAGGTCGTACGGCGCAAAGGCGGTCATGGCGCCAAGCTCGGCCCACATATCCGGGTAAGGCCCGCTGGTGTAGCGCAAGGTGGCTTCGGCGGCGGTGATCGTGCCGTCTTTTCTGGCACCGATCCTGACGTCGATAGAGGTGGCGCTGGTCGGTCCGGAGGCGCGGAACACCTCTTCGCGGGACATGACCAGCTTGACCGGGCGGTTGGCTTTGCGGGACAGGGCCAGCGCCACAGGTTCCGCCCAGACATGGGTTTTGCCGCCGAAGCCGCCGCCAATCTCCGAGGAGGTCACCCTCAGTTTGGACACCTCCAGCCCCAGCAGCGTTGCGCAATTCTGGCGGTAGACGAAGTGGCCCTGGGTGCAGACCCAAAGCTCTGCGGTGCCATCGGGGTTGCAACTGCCCACGCAGGCGTGCGGCTCGATATAGCCCTGATGCGTTTGCTCGGTTTTGTAGCTGCGTTCGATGATCTCATCGGCTTGGGCAAAGCCTGCCTCAACATCGCCGTGCCCGTATTCCGAGCGGTTCGCGACATTGGATGGTTTGCTAGGCGCGGGATCGACGCCTTGGGTGAAGATGCTGTCGTTGAGAACCGGTGCATCGGGCGCAGCGGCGGCGTCCACATCGGTCACATGCGGCAAGATTTCGTAATCCACCTCAATCAGCTTGAGGGCGGCTTTCGCCGTCTGCTCGTCAATCGCGGCAACAGCTGCAACCGCGTGGCCGTCGTATTTGGCAGTGCCGCGCGCCATGCAATTGTCGAGAATGGCAAACATCGCAGCATCGCCGTCGGTCAGATCGGGCAGATCGGCAGACGTGATGACCGCCTTGACGCCTTTGAGCGCCTCGGCCTTTGCGGTGTCAATGCTGGTGATCCGCGCATGCGCATGCGGGCTGCGCAATACGCGCGCAATCAGCTGACCGGGCATGTTGAAATCGGCACCGTAGCGCGCGCGGCCTGTCACCTTGTCGACCCCATCGGGGCGCAGGGGGCGCGTGCCGACAGATTTCAGTTGCTTGTCCTTGTAGGCGGCATCGAAGCTCATGCGGCATCTCCCCTCATTTCGGCGGCGGCATCCTGAACGGCGCGCACGATCTTGTCATAGCCTGTGCAGCGGCACAGGTTGCCTGCCAGCCAGAAGCGGATTTCCGTCTCGCTGGGGTTCGGGTTCTTCTCCAGCAGCGCTTTGGCCGCCATCAGAAACCCCGGTGTGCAGATGCCGCATTGCAGCGCCGCATGTTCGATGAACTTGCGCTGCAACGGGTGCAGCTCGGATCCGTCGGCCATGCCTTCGATGGTTTCGACGGTCTTGCCCTCGACCTCTGCGCCCAGCACCAGACATGAGCAGACAACGCGCCCATCCACGATCGAGCTGCAAGCGCCGCAGTCGCCAGTTCCGCAACCTTCCTTGGCGCCCATCAGGCCCAGCCTGTTGCGCAGCACGTCCAGAAGGGTTTCATCCGGCTGGCAGAGAAACTCGACGTCATCGTCATTGATTGTTGTTGAAACTGCTATCGAGGACATCATTTCCCTCCCGCGCGAGTGTAGGCTGTCTGGGCGGCGCGGCGTGTCAGCACCCCTGCCACCTGTTTGCGGAACGCGACGGTGCCGCGTTTGTCGTCAATGGGGGACGCGGCGGCAGAGGCCGCCTCACCAAGTGCATCCAGAGCCGCATCGTCCAGTTTGGTGCCGATGATGGCCTCAGCGGCGGCGTCCACCAGCATGACTTTGGGGCCAACCGCCCCCAGCGCCACACGCGCGGCGGTGATGATCCCGCTGTCGTCAAGGGTGAGGTTCACACCGACGCCGACCACCGCGATATCCATCTCTGTGCGCGGCGTGAAGCGCAGGTATGCGTCGCTGGAGCGCGCGGGGCGTGCGGGCAGGATCACCGCTTCGATGATCTCGCCAGCACCAAGCGAGGTTTTGCCAGGCCCGGTCGGAATATCCAGAATGGCCGCTTCGCGCGTGCCATCCGGCCCTGCGATGCGCACACGCGCATCAGCGGCCACCATCGCCGGTACGCTGTCGGCGGCGGGCGAGGCGTTGCAAAGATTGCCCACCACGGTGCAGCGCCCCTGAATTTGCGTCGACCCGATCAGATTTGCGCCTTCCACCACCCCGGGCCATGCAGCGACAAGATCAGCCGTTTCCTCCAACTGGGCGCAGGGCACCCCTGCCCCGATGACGAAGTCGCCATTCGTCCGGCGGATATCGCCCATGCCGTCGATACCCTTGATGTCAACGATCAAATCAGCTTCGAAGGCATCGTTCTGCATCCGCACAAGCAGGTCGGTTCCGCCGGCCAGCACATAGGATTTGCCAGCGCCGCCAGCCAGCAGCGCGGTCGCATCCTCGATGGTTTGGGGTCTTTCGTAGCGCACAAGAGTGTCCCTTCTTCACGGAGTGGGTCGATGGGGTCATCGGACAGTTCGGGTGAGCATCCACCGGCAACCGGCAGGCGCGCAAGTCAAAAGGCGTCATCGCACGTCGCTGTGGCGCCTCGATCTGGGCTACAGCATGCAATCGCCGGGCGGCGGGCGCAAGGCGGCAACGGCAGAAACTCTTGGCCCGGATCGCTATCTGCGGTCCACGGCACGGATCGCAGCGTCCAGAATGTCGAACATCTGGTTGATCTGGTCCTGCGTGATCACCAGTGGCGGAGACATCACGCACATGTTGATGATCGGGCGCAGTAGCAGCCCGCGCGACTGGCATTCGGCGTCAATAAGCGCGCCCAATTCATAATCGCGCGCGAGCGTGCTGTTGCGATCACCCTCGTAGGAGCATTGCACGCAGCCCATCAGCCCCACGCCTCTGGCGTCAACCACCAGTGGCAGGTCCGACAAGGCGGACAGACGCTGCTGAAACAGCGGCGTGTTTGTGCGCACCTGCTCCAGTATGCCGTCACGTTCGATGATCTGCATACTGGCCAGACCCGCCGCCGCGCTGACCGGGTGGCCCGAATAGGTGTAGCCGTTGGAAAAGGTCGCGCCCTGCCCTTTCGCGCCCGTGATGTCGGCCATCAGCCGGTCGGAAAATATCGCGGCCCCCATCGGGCTGTAACCAGAGGTAAGCCCCTTGGCGCAGGTGATGATATCGGGTTGGATGCCAAAAACTTCGCGCGAGGCAAACCAGTGTCCCAGACGCCCAAAAGCCGTCACCACCTCGTCAGAAATATAAAGGATATCATGGGCATGGCAGATATCGATGCAGCGTTTGTGATAGCCTTCAGGCGGCACGATTACACCACCGGAGGCCAGCACCGGCTCGGCAATGAACGCGGCGATATTTCCGGCCCCGACTGTGTCGATGGCGCGCTCCAGATCGGTGATCTTTTCGTCGAGGAAATCGTCGATGCTTTGACCATCGGCGCGCATCAAAGGGTTCACGTCAGGCAGAAACACCGCAAGGTCATCGGGTTTGTCAAGCCAGAGGCGGTCGCGCTCTTTGCCGCTGACGGCGGCGGCCAGATAGGTTGAGCCATGATAGGCTTTCTGGCGCGAGATGATCTTTTTCTTCTCGGGCAGGCCCAGCAGATTGTTACGGAAATGGACAAATCGGATAGCCGTATCGACGGCGGTAGAGCCACCTGTGGTGAAAAACACATGGTTCAGGTCACCCGGTGCGCGTCTGGCGATCTCGCGGGCAAAGCGGGTGGCAATAGAGCTGGTGTTGTTGAAGGGCGAGAAGTAGGCCAGCTTGCGCGCCTGCTCTGCCATGGCATCGGCGATGTCATCGCGCCCGTAACCTACCTGAACGCACCACATGCCTGCGGGCCCGTCGATCAGCCTTTCGCCTTTGTCATTGGTGACGTAAATCCCGTCGCTGGCCTCGACAAAGGCGCGGTCGTTCTGGCCCAGATCATCCATGCCTTCCCACGGGTGCATGAAGTGATCATTGTCCCAATTGTTCAGGCTGGTGTTGTCCAAGATGTGGTCCTTTCCTGATCCGGGGCGGCTGCCCTGACGGGATGATGCTCCATGATCTGCCGGGCCGCGCGCCGACCGCTGAGATAGGCCCCGTGAACGGTGGCATAAGATGCCGCGATCGTCGCTTCACCGGCGAAATAGACTTGGGTGCCGATGGGCTGAGCCAGCGCATCGCGCGCACCGTCCGATCCGGGAAGCCCGTAGCTGTAGGAGCCGCGCGTCCATTGATTGCTGCGCCAGGCGGTTTCTGCCGTGCCCCGGACATGGGCCTGAACATCCGCGCCGAAATGCACCGACATGGCCTCCAGACACAGGGCCGTCGCGGCACCCTCGCCCTGAGCCTCAAGCGCATCGGCGCAGCGCCCGCCGACAAACCCGACCGCCAGACCAGAGCCAAAGACCCCAAAGAGGATGGTGCAGAACAGATCATCGGACTTGTGATACACGATCATCTGCCCCTGCGAGGCCTGCGCCCAACCGGGGTCCATCTCGATGCCGATCTTATTGAGCAGCCCCATGGGCAGCGCCTGGGCCGCCGCGGTTTTCTCGGCGGGCAGAGCCGGTATGAAATTGATGGCGCCGGACGCCAGAACTCCGGTCGAGACGGTGATCAGCACCGCATCTGCGGTCAGGCGGTCAACCGGGGTGGTGACTGTCACCCCTGGCCCGGACCAGTCAACCGATTGCACTGGCGCATTCACCTGCACCGGCACATCGGTGGTCAGGGATTTCATGAAGGCGCCCAAACCGCCACCGACGAGCCAGTCGCCTTCGCCATCATCGTATAGCGCGCAATCGGCAGCCGAGACGGTGCCAGCATCGCCCGCATGGACCTGTGCGACGAAGTGCAGCGCGGTGTCACGCCACGCACCATCTGGGGCGGCGTCTTGCGCGGTGATCACCGGATCGCGCGCGCCCGATGCAAAAATGCTGTCCCACATCTGCCTTTGGTAGGCTTCGTGTTCGGCCACCTCCGCCGCGCTTAGTTCATGTCCCAGCGCGTGTATCCACGTCGGTGACCAGCTGCCCTTGTGCAGTTGCGCCTCCAGCGTTTCGGCCAGTCGCGCCAGCGGGTTGATCGCCGCCGAATGCAGCCACGAGCCGCCACGATCGAAAGGCTGCGAGAACAGCCTGTGATCGGTGACGCAGCGCCCGCCGGAGTGATCTGCCGCCTCCAGCACCAGAACCCGCGCGCCAGCATTGCGCAGCGCCTGCGCGGCTGCCAGTCCGGCAACGCCCGCACCGATGACGACAACACTGGGCGCATGCCGGCGGAGTGTCATTGCCGGCGTCTCGCGGCAGATGTCCGGAATACCGACGCTTTCGTACCGCGCGAGATCAACCGGATCTTCATCGTCAAACTTGCTGCACCGGCGATACATCTCCAGCATCTGTGCGGACATATCGCCATTGGCGTAAAAATGCATAGCTGCCGCATAGCGCAGCCCGCCGGAGCCCGGCTTGCCCACAGGGACGCTTAACAAAGCGTGCTGGGCGGCGCGCTCGTGCAGGATCGTCTGCATCATCTTGCCCCTTTCGCCAGCATTTCAGCGTTGATCCCGGCCAACTTCTTTTCGTTGGGTGCCGTTTCCAGAGTGTAGACCGGAAGCACCCGGCGCAGGTGATCATGATGGGTGCGCACGCCGTATTCCAGATCCGACAGGTGAAACCCTTCGAAACTGGACGAGGTCATCGATTCGTTGGACCAGATGGTCAGCTGCATGTCTTCCTCGACCGTCTCGCGGTCAATCCGCTCGATGAGATACCGCGCCGCACGCTGCTGGCGGTCTTCCTGCGGGTGCCGATAGGTGGCGCTGCGGATGATCGAGCGGTCAATGGCAAGCGGGAACTCCTGATAAAAGAGGATCGTTTCGGGCGTTGCGGCAATAACCGTATTGGGAAAGAGACCATAGTAGAGCCAGGTGTCATGCAGGTTATCTGGCAGATAGGGTTGCGGCTTGGTCATCTTCTTGTAGTTGCGCACCGCCCATCTGCGTCCCTTGGTCGGCGTGAACCGCCCATCGGAACGCGAGATGCCATCGACATATGGCTCATCAGCGTAGGTCGAGCCGTAAAGATCCTGAAGCGCCGGATGGGCCATAGCGACGTGATAGCCTTCATTGTCCACATCGCGGATGGATTTCCAGTTTACCGGGGACTCTTCGGTCCACATTCCGGTGGTCGGAACAAAGTTTTCCATCCGGTAGGCGCCGATTTCTTCAGCGAAAGGCGCCATAAGCTCGGCGACCCCCGGTTGCGGCCCCGGTTTGAACCGCAGAAAGACGAAACCGTTCCAGATTTCCATCTCGATGGCAGTCAGGCCAAATTCGTGCTTGTCGAGCGGCGGGTAGCTTTCAGGCCGCGCCGCGCCGCGCAGCGTGCCATCAAGGTTGTAGACCCAGCCATGGAAGGGGCAGATCAGAGCCTTGGGACAATGCCCCTGTTCTTTCGTTACCAGCCGCGAGCCGCGGTGTCGGCAGATGTTGTTGAACGCGCGCACCTCGCCTTGCTGATCGCGTAGAACCAGCGCTCGCTCGCCGCAAAGATCGAGGGTGATGAAACTGCCCGGCTCGGCCACATCCGAGACATGGCAGGCGATCTGCCAGTGACGCAGGAAAATTGCGTCTTTCTCCAGGTCCAGCAAGGCAGGGCTGTGATAGCACCAACCGGGCAAGCCGCGCCTGTCCCACTCGGCCGTCAGATTCTGCGAGCTTGGCTTCCAATTCTGAAAGCTTGAAAAGATGTCCCTTCACCTCGGAACTAAC
>JBCCUH010000088.1:0-7689 GCA_039197405.1 Pseudomonadota bacterium | reverse complement strand
GGTCATAGTATACGCGCATGGGGTTCGTCCTTTCGGGTTGGGATTGGCTTTGCAGCGCACCATAGAAAGATTCGCGCGTTGATGTTTTCGGTTTGCATGAGTATTTGAAGAACATTGAAAGATTTATTCTTGTGATCTGTGAAATGGGAAGAAATCATGCTTGATGATGTGGATCGGCGCATTTTACGGCAGCTTCAGGCCGCGCCGGAGGTATCGGCAGCGGACCTGGCAGAGCGCTGTGGTTTGACGTCTGCGACCTGTTGGCGCCGGATCGAGAAGATGCAGGCCGCCGGAGTACTGCGCGGACAGGAGGCGGTCATCGACTGGCAGGCGCTTGGGTATGCGGTCGAGGTCAGCCTGCGAGTGACGCTTGATAAGACCGAGCCGCGCGCCTTTGATGAGCACATTGCGGCGGCGCGTGAGGTGCCGGATGTGATAGAAATCCAGACCTTTCTGGGCCGTGTCGATGTGCGCCTCTCGGTGATCGCACGCGACATGCCGCACTATCAGCAGATTTACCGGATGCGCATTCTAACGCTGCCGCATATCGCCGATATCGAAGCGTTGATGCATGTGGCGCGGATCAAGCAGAATGAGGCGCTGCCCCTATGAGCCAGTCAGTTGTCGAACTGGATGACATTGATCGCAAGGTGCTGCGCGCGTTGAGCGAGGACGCAACGCTTGGGGCGGGCGCGCTGGGGCGGCGGTTTGGTCTTAGTCAGCCGGCCATGTGGCGGCGCGTGAAGCGGCTCACGGATGCGGGCGCGATCCGGGGACGCAGGCTGAAGCTGGATCGTGACGCATTGGGATTTGGCGTGACGGTTTTCCTTGGGGTCAAGCTGGCCACCAAGGGGCGCGTGTCTTTGGAGGATTTCGAACGGGCCGTCACGGCGATCCCGGAGGTGCAGACGGTTGAGCATGTGCTTGGCCTTTACGACTACCGGCTGCGTGTCGTCGCGCGCGATATTCCGGACTTTGAGCGGGTTCTCAGGCGGCGCATCATGACGCTTCCTGGCGCTGGAGATGTGGAGGCCAATGTGCTGCTCAGCGAGGAACGAAGGCCGGGCCCGTTGTAGAGCGCCGTCGCGAAGGTCTGGTATGCAAAAGTAGACTTTGCCTCTGCGCCGGCGGGCAGGTAGCAAGAAGGGGAACTCGAAAGGACCCCTCATGCCCGCATTGCTTGATACTGTTGACCCCACTGGACTGGAAGAATTTTCGGTCGTTTTCACGGACCGTTCGCTCAACCATATGAGCCGCGCGTTTCAGGAGGTGATGACGGATATCTCGTCGCTTCTGAAAGAGGTTTACAAGGCCGAGGCGGTCGCGCTTGTACCGGGGGGAGGCTCTTACGCGATGGAAGCGGTGGCCCGGCAGTTCGCGCGCGGGGCCAAGGCGCTGGTGGTCCGCAATGGTTGGTTTTCCTACCGCTGGTCCCAGATTGTCGAGACCGGGGGGCTGACGGAAAGCTGCACCGTGATGAAGGCGCGGCAATCCGGCAATGACACACGTTCGCCCTTTGCGCCTGCGCCCATCGAAGAGGTGGAAGCTGCGATTGCTGCTGAAAAACCGCAGATCGTGTTCGCGCCGCATGTGGAAACCTCTGCCGGGGTGATTTTACCGTCGGACTATGTAACGCGCATGGCCAAAGCTGCGCATGATGTCGGTGCGCTTATGGTGCTGGACTGTATCGCCTCTGGCTGCGCCTGGATCGACATGCAGGCCACTGGCGTTGATGTCCTGATCTCCGCACCGCAAAAAGGCTGGTCCGCGTCGCCATCTGCCGGGTTGGTGATGATGTCAGAGCGTGCTTTGGCGCGGTTGGAAGAGACGACATCGGACAGTTTCGCGATTGATCTGAAGAAATGGCACCAGATCATGCAGGCCTATGAAAACGGCGGCCATGCCTATCACGCGACCATGCCCACCGATGCGTTGCGCGCGTTCCGGGATACGATGATGGAAACCAAGAATTATGGTTTCGACAAGCTGGAAGCGGCGCAATGGCAGCTGGGGCATGCGGTGCGCGACTATCTGACAGGCAAGGGGATCCGATCGGTTGCCGCAGAGGGTTTCGGCGCGCCGGGCGTGGTGGTCAGCTATACTGATGATCCGGCAATCCAGAATGGCAGCGCCTTTGCAGCACAGGGCATGCAGATCGCGGCAGGTGTTCCGCTGCAATGTGACGAGCCTGCAGATTTTCGCACCTTCCGGCTGGGGCTGTTTGGTCTCGACAAGCTGTATGACGTGGATGCAACAGTGGCGCGTTTGACGCGCGTTCTGGATCAGGTGCTTTGATGCAAAGAGGGTAGCCCGTCGCGTGCTGCGCACGCGAGGGCGCGTCACCCCCTGGCGCCGAGACCCATTTGCATGATCGACTTGCGCAGCGGCTCGAAACTGTAAAGCGCGTTCAATCCGGCAGCGCGGGCATCCCGCAATGGGCGCGCGCTGAGCATGGACGTGCGGTTCAGCAGCGAAATACCGCTGACGCGCAAACGCACATCCTTGATGCGTGCCTTGTGATAGTCTGCGAGCATTGCGGGGCTGCCCAGTTCATCGGGCACCGTGCTGGCAAGATCGCGCAGGCACTTTAGATCCGCCAGCGACATGTTCAGCCCCTGCGCGCCGATAGGGGGCACCACATGAGCCGCCTCTGCAACAAGCGCAATGCGTTCGCCATTCAAGCGCTCGGCATGTTGGCTGATGATCGGCCAGATAGTTCGATGAGAGGCCAGTGTAAGCTGCCCCAGCACGCCACATGAGCGCAGGTTCACCGCCTGCGTGAACTCCACCTCATCCATGTGCAGAAGCTCAAGCGCTTTGGGTCCTTCCTCCATCCAAACGATGGCAGAGCTGGGCAGGCCTTCATGATCAGGCAAAGGCACAAGGGTGAACGGGCCGCCGGTGCGATGGATCTCGGTGGACACGTTGTGATGGGGCACCGCATGGGTGACCGCGAAGGCAAGCGCCTTTTGGCCAAAACGCGTGGTCTGCACGGGAATACCTGCGGCCTGCCGCATGGGCGAGTTGCGCCCGTCGGCGGCGACAACGAGCCGGCATCGCAAACGGCGTCCGTCGCTCAGGCTGACGCGCGCCTCGGCACTGCGGGTGAAAAGCCCCGTGGCCGCAACGCCCGTGGTATGCGTGACGGTGCTCATCCCGGCGAGATGAGCAGACATTTCCCGGCGCAGAAGCCAATTGGGCAGGTTCCAGCCAAATGGCAGATCAGAGATGTCGGCGGCGTCAAATTCCTTGCTGAGCCTTGCTTCGGAGGTCTCGCCGCCTGCGTCAATGATCCGCATGATTTGCAGATCCGATGCATAGGGCGCCAGTCGCGTCCATAGCCCGATATCATCCAGAAAGGCCCGCGCCGGTTGCAAAAACGCTGTGCTGCGCAGATCGGAGCCAGCTGCGTCGCGGGTTGTCACCGGGGGCTCAGGGTCAACGCAAAGCACGGAAAAGCCAGCGTTCCCGAAAGCGGCGGCAGCGGTCATGCCTGCGATGCCGCCGCCAGAGACGATGATATCGAAATCGAGTGTATTCGCTTGGGTCATGGGGCTAACTTAAACCACCTGACGCGGCATGCCTTAGGTCAATTCGACGCGGGATCATTGGTTCAACTCCCGCAGAAAGCGTGCCAGATCACAGGTATGGTATTCGATATGCGCAGCGGGATCAGGGGCGTCCGCGACATGCACTGTGCGCATGCCCATGGCGTGAGGCACGGCAAGATTGCGTGTGTCGTCTTCGAACATCGCGGCTTGCCTGGGCGCAACACCGTCTGTTTCAAAGACCTTCTTGAACGCGGCCGCATCAGGCTTGGGATGAAAATCCGCGTGTTCCACGCCGTAGACGGCTTCAAATTCGTCCTGAAGGCCGCGCGCATTCAGCACGTTCCGCGCATAGGGCGCACAGCCGTTGGTGTAGACGATCTTGCGACCGGGAAGCGCACGGATAGCGGCGGCAAGGTCTGGATCCGGCTCCAGCACCGAAAAATCTATGTCATGCACATCTGTCAGATAGGGGGCCGGGTCCACGTCATGTTCGCGCATCAAGCCGGCCAGCGTGGTGCCATGAACATGCCAGTAGTGCTTGCGCAGCCGATCCGCTTCGCTCCGGTCCACGCCCAGGGCGGTCATCACGTAATCGGTCATCCGCACTTCGATCTGATCGAACAGCGCCATGCGTGGTGGATAAAGGGTGTTGTCGAGGTCAAACACCCAGGTGGTGATATGGGAAAAGGCGTCAAAATGCGGGGCGGTCTGTGTCATGATCCCGGATGTAGCGTTGCAAAGGCGTATGGGCAACGGCGCGCTTGAATGTTTGACACATCCGTCTAACCTGCGCGCAAGTTTTTCAGGAATGGACGAACGAGTGAAACCTGCCAGAGACACAGCGCCCAAATCCGGGCAGAAGGACGCCTATTCGCTGATCCTGGATGCGATAGACGTTGGCATCTACAAGCCCGGCGACCGCCTGGTGGAAAGCGATCTGGCGGAGCGTTTTGGCGTGTCACGGACACCCATTCGCGAAGCATTGCAACGGCTGGAGACGCAAAACCTTCTGACACGAGACGGCCGCAGCCTGATTGTGTCGTCACTGAGCCATTCGCAGCTTTCCGAGCTTTATGTGGTTCGCGCGGTTCTGGAAGGGCTGGCTGCGCGACTTGCGGCGCGCCATGCGACGGATGAAGAGGTTCAGGTCCTGCGGGACATGGTGGAGGAAGATCAAGCCTTGTTGGGCGATCCTGCCGCGCTGAGCCGCACGAACCGCCGGTTTCACAAGCAGGTTCATCTTGCCTCGCACAACCGGTTTCTGGTCCAGCAACTGGATCTGGTGCACCGTTCGATGGCCTTGATGGCCACCACATCACTGGCCGCCGAAGGGCGCGGGCCGAAAGCTTTGACTGAACATGAGGCGATCGTCGAGGCGATAGCCAAGCGCGATGGCGATGCCGCTGATCAGGCACTACGTGATCATATCTCCGTGGCCTTCGTGACCCGGCTCAAACTGGATGCGGCTGCCTCTGACGTTTGAAGGGCTGCGCTGACGCCATGTTCGGTCTTGTCCCAGAAAAACGGGCGGGTGATGATTTCCCACGCGCCCTTGTAGATCGACAGGGTTCCCAGTGACAGGTAAAGGCCCATGCCAATAGTCCATGGGATCAGGTGCCTGTGGTCCTTGCCCGAGACAGCGATGATGTAGATCACCGTGCTGCCGATCCAGGTCAGAACGAACGCCAGCGCAATCAGGTCCACATGCCCCGGGGGCAGCGCGCGTTGCAGGAAATGCGGCGCCCCGATGTAAAGCGCCATGCAGGACCAGATCAGCGGTGCCAGCATATATTGGCTGATAGCCGACAGGAAAAACGCCTGAAAGCCAATGAACTTCCACAGGCCGAGTTCGAGCAACAATCTGAGCGGATTGCGCATATGCGACAGGTAGGTGATTAGATAACCCTTCAACCAGCGCGAGCGCTGTTTGATCCAAGGCCACACACGGTTGTTCGCCTCCTCCAGCGTCTCAGAGGAAATCAGCACCGTCTTGTAGCCTGCGCGCACCAGCCGAATGCCAAGATCGGCATCCTCGGTGACATTGAACGCATCCCAGCCGTGCAAGTCCTCCAAGGGTTTGCGCCGAAAGAAAACCGACGTGCCGCCCAGCGGGATGGCAAACCCCAAGCGGGCAACGCCGGGCAGGATCAGCCGGAACCAGGCAGCATATTCGATGGCAAAGAACCGCGCCATGGCATTGCTGCGCGCATTGTAGAAGTCCAGCACTGCCTGAATGCAGGCGGTTGTTTCGGGCTGTGCGGCAAAGGTCGCCACGACATCGCGCAACTGCTCTGGATGCGGCGCGTCTTCAGCGTCATAAATGCCAATGATCGAACCGCGGCAGAAGGGCAGCGCATAGTTCATCGCGCGCGGCTTGGTCTGGATCTCTCGTTTAGGTACCACCAGACAGCGCATCCAGTGGGGCAATTGCTGCGCCTCCAGATGCCTGCGGGTCGCGTCATCAGTTTCTTCGATGATCAGAACGATATCCAAAAGCTCTTTGGGGTAATTCAAAAGCCCCAGCCGGTGCAGCAAATGCGGCAGGATATCGGCCTCGTCGTTTATTGGCACCAGCAGGCTGACACAAGGCAGCTTGCCTGGCAGTTTGCCTTTGCGCGCAAAAATCGGTGTGATGGCCAGCAGATGCAGGGCCGCACCCGCAGTCTTCAGAAGCATCGCGACAAACACCATGGTAATCGCAAAAAAGAAGAGGCTTGCGTAAAGACCCTCTGCCGATAGCCAGCCGAACAGCAGGGCCAGGCAAAGGCAGGCTGCGGTGGTGATGCCGATTGTTTTCAATCGTCCCGGCACCATGCGGCAGCTCAGGCTGTCAGGCATGTTCTGCTCTGCATATTCGGTGAGGGTTGCATCGGCGGCAGCCCGGATGGCGCGTTCAATGTCGGAGGCGCTTGCCACGGCCATCAGCGCTGGCAGCAGATGCGTAGGAAGCTGCGCCTGAGCGCGGGCAAACCCCGCAGGATCGGCGGTGGCGATCAATGTGACGTTGCCGATCCTGCGCCAGGGAACGGTTCGGGTGGTCAACCCTTCGACGGGGTTCAGCCCGGACTGCAGCGAAAGATCCGGCGGGCTGTCGTCATAGCTGACAAATTGCGCGGAGTGCTGGTCCGCCAGGGTCCGGTAAAGTGTGCCTTCGTCAACCAGCCCGCGGCTGACCAGCAGATGCCCTATCTGTGCATCGGCCTGTTGTTGTGCACCAATAGCGGCAATGAGGTCCGAGGCCGAGAGATGACCTGCATCCACCAGGAGCCGGCCCAGGGCACGATGTGCCTTTGGTTTTGGCTCCGGATGATCCAGAACCAGCCTAATACGGGGATCACTCATCCCAGACCTCGAAAATCGCTTCGAGGTGGTTATGACAAGCTTAACCTTAACAACGCGTTAAGGCTCGCGCTATTTGGCTAGGCGGTAAAGCGGAGAGGTCAGGCTGGTGTACGTTCAGCCATATATCCGGCAAACCGTTCGAACAGATAATTGCTGTCTTGCGGTCCCGGGCTGGCTTCCGGGTGATGCTGAACCGAGAACACCGGGCGATCGTCCAGTCGAATGCCGCAATTCGACCCGTCAAAGAGCGACACATGGCTTTCGATCACACCTTGCGGCAAGGACTGGCTGTCCACCGCAAAGCCGTGGTTCATCGACGTGATTTCGACCTTGCCCGTGTCGTGATCCTTCACCGGGTGGTTCGCCCCGTGATGGCCGTGGTTCATCTTGACCGTTTGCGCACCCAGCGCGAGGGCCAGCATCTGATGACCCAGACAGATACCGAAGATCGGCAGATCTTCTTCCTTCAGAAGTTCCTGGATCATCGGGACCGCATAGGCGCCTGTTGCCGCAGGATCGCCCGGACCATTGGACAGAAACACGCCGTCGGGGTTATGGGCCTTGACCTCTTCTGCCGTCGCTGTCGCAGGCAATACGGTCACATCGCAACCTGCAGACGCGAGACAACGCAGGATGTTGCGTTTCGCGCCATAGTCAATCGCGACAACCTTGTGCTTGGGATTGGTCTGCGGTTTGTAGCCTTCGGGCCAGGCCCAACGCATTTCGTCCCAACGATAGCTTTGCGCGCAGGTCACTTCCTTGGCCAGATCCAGACCTTCGAGGCCGGAAAACGCGC
>JBCCUH010000087.1:0-7720 GCA_039197405.1 Pseudomonadota bacterium | reverse complement strand
TGCAGGTTGATGCTTTTGATGAGGCAGGCAAACCGGCGCATCGCGATGGAGTCTCCAGGTGCCCCGGCGTCTATTTTCTTGGTTTGCCCTGGCTGTCGATGCGCGGGTCGTCGTTTATCTGGGGGGTCTGGGTGGACGCCAGGAACCTGTCCGATCATATTGCGGACCATGTTGCACAACATAGATGATCCGATCCCCGGCACCGTTGATCTGTTGGACAGGCTGATTGCTTTTCCCACAGTCAGTGCTGATCCCAACATCGCGTTGATCCGCTTTGTGGCCGGTCTGCTGGAGCGGGCCGGCGCCGAGGTCACGGTGATCGCTGATGACACCGGTGCCAAGGCGAACCTGTTTGCCACCATCGGGCCGCGGGATGTGCCCGGCGTGATGCTGTCGGGACATACGGATGTGGTGCCGGTCACAGGTCAGGACTGGAGCGTGCCTGCCTTTGAGATGACCGAAGCGGAGGACCGTTATTACGGGCGCGGCACGACGGACATGAAGGGTTTTGTCGCCTCTGCGGTTCGCACGGCGCTGACCGCCAGCCGAATGGATCTGGCAACGCCCCTGCATCTGGCCCTGTCGTATGACGAGGAAATCGGCTGTGTCGGTGTGCGCTCGCTGATCGACATGCTGGCGCAGGCTCCGGTGCGACCGCAGCTGTGCATCGTGGGCGAGCCGACCGGGATGCAGGTGGCCACGGGCCACAAGGGCAAGACGGCAGCGCGAGTGACGGCCACCGGTCATGCGGCGCATTCGGCGCTTGCGCCTGACGCGCTTAATGCCATTCACATGGCCTGCGACATGATCGGCTTTATCCGCGCGCTGCAGCAGGAACTGGCGGAGGAAGGCGCGCGCGATACCGATTACGATGTGCCGTACACGACGCTGCATGTGGGCCGGATCGACGGCGGCGTTGCGCTGAACATCGTGCCGGACCGGGCCGAGTTTCTGTTCGAGATCCGCAATCTCGCGGGTGACGATCCGGCAGCGCTGTTGGCGCGGATTGACGCGTATCGCGTGGCCAGTCTGGCAAAGGTGCGGCCGGATTTTCCCGAGGCCGATATCGAGGTGGAGATCACCAACAGCTACCCTCCGCTGAATACAGACAAGGGCAGCGATGTGGCCCGTTTCGTGCAATCGCTGGTCAAAAGCAACGCGACGATCAAAGTGGCATTCGGCACCGAGGGCGGATTGTTTTCGAACCGTTTGGGCGTGCCCACAGTGGTCTGCGGCCCCGGTTCCATGGCCCAGGGGCACAAGCCGGATGAATACATCAGCGGTGATCAACTGGCGCTGTGCGATACGATGCTGGATGCGCTGCTGGAGCGGCTGCAGGCGGGGCTTTAGCGGGCGCCTCTCAAATGCAGACAGCCCCTAGCCGGCGATGGTCTGCGGCAAACCCCGGTCGCGGATGAGCGCGCGGGTGTGATCGAAAAAGGCCGTCACCAGACCGGATTTTGACAGCACCTGATTGGTTGCCAGTCCAAGGCTGGCTTGCGGTGCTTGCTCGCGGATGGGGCGGATGGCCAGCGGTTGACCATCCAGCGCATGGGTGTTCCGGGTGCCGATATTGAGCATGCTGTAGCCAAAGCCGTTGGCCACCAGGCTGCGCGCCACACTGAGATCTGTGGTGCGGTCGGCGATGTTGGGCGTTACGCCGATGGCCTGAAAGGTCGAGAGGAAATAGTCGCGGCTGAGGGGCAGATCGAGCAGCACCAGCGGCTCTGGCGCGATCTCGCTGAGCGAGACGTCCTTTTGCCCGGTCATCGGGTGGTTTTCGGGCAGCATGACGTAGGGTTTGAGCGCGATCAGCGCTTCAAAGTGAATGTCGCGTGGAATTTCCAGATCATAGGTGATGGCGATGTCGATCTCGGCGCGGGCCAGTTTCGTCAGCAGCGCGGCCTGATCGCCGGTGTGCAGGGTCACCTGCGCTTCGGGGTAGGCGGTTTCAAATGATTTGCGAAACTGCGCGCTGACCAGCGGCGCGATCGTCGTGAGCACGCCGATGGAGATCGGACCGCCGGGGCGCTTGGCCACGTCGCTTGCGATGTCGTTGAGCGCGGCGGCATCGCTCAACAGGCGCTTGGCATTGCCCACCAGGCGTCTGCCGCCGGGGGTCAGCGACAGGCCCTGCGCATGGTGGCGCACGAAGAGCTGGATGCCGAATAGCCCTTCGAGTTGATTGATGGCCGTCGAGATCGACGGTGAGGAGACATTGAGCTGTTGCGCGGCTTGCGCAATTGTTCCGGCCTCGCCGACGGCGACCAGATACTCAAGCTGACGAAATGTGAAACGCACGGCCATGGCGATCCATCGCGCGTCTGGCGCGTCAGATCAAGAGCGGCTTTCGGCATCCTGGCGTGCAAGCCACAGCAGAAAGTCCCGCACCGTGCCTTCGTAATTGTCACCGGCCAGCGGGCCGCCTGTCGCATGGCGCGAGCCAAGCGCGGGTTGCATCGCCTCCAGTTTCTCGCGATCCTCGCGGTTGACGTCTTCCCAGAGCGCGACGCGTTGCTGGATCGTATCGCCGTCCAGCGCATCACCGTAAACGGACATTGTCCAGCGCACGTCGATGGTCGTGGCACTCAGCGGTTTGATGCAGAGCGAGACAAGCAGCGAGGCTGCGACACTGACCACCTGGCAGGGGAAGGCGGCAAAGAGCGTGGAGCGATGGGCGGCTTCTTTGCTGAGACCCGGAGCACCAGCGCCGCGCGTCGGGATATCATCGGGGTAATTGGCAAAGTAGCTGGTGAAGCCCGGACCGTTCGGTCCTTTCTTGCTGAGGCCCGTGGGGGTGTAGCCATGCAGTGTCTGCGGGTGCACCACGGAAAGGTGGTAGCCTTCCATGAAATTCTCGACGAGGGCTTTCCAGTTGCAGTTCCACACCTCGCTCGCGGCATGTACGATGCGGTAGTCCTGCGGTTGATAGGGGCCGATCAGATCGCCAAGCCCGGCCAGTTCGGTGTCGATATCGGCGGGCGTGTCGCTGAGGCTGACATAGACAAAGCCAAACCGTTCGGTGCAGGCAAAGCCCGCCAGTTTGCAGCTTGGGGCATCAAAGCCTGCGTTCTTCATGCGCGGCGCCCGCAAAAGCGCGCCATCGGTGCCATAGGTCCATGCGTGGTAGCGGCAGATGAACCGGTTCGCATTGCCCTGACCTTCGGCCAGCGGCATGCCCCGGTGGCGGCAGACATTTGACAGGGCGCGGATCTGATCGCCATCCCGGACGATGATGATCGGCTCACCCAGCAGGGTGATGGCCAGGTAATCGCCCTGCTCGGCAAATTCATCGGCGCGCCCGACGCAGTGCCAGCCATGCTGCAGCACAGTCTGGCATTCGTGGCGGAAGACTGCGTCATCGGAATAGAAAGCGCCGGGCAGTCCTTGCGGCGCATCGCTGGGCTGGGCGGCGGCGTTTTGCAACGTCGCGCGCATGTCTTCCAACATGTCACTCATCTCCGGGCACCCCATAGGACGGCGCCTCGCGCGGGTCGAGGGCGCGTTGCACATAGGCATCAAGCTGCGGTTTGTAGACCTCCCAGGCCGTGGCGATCGCCTCGATGGGGCAGTCCTCGGTCCAGTCGCATCTGAGATCGGCGACGGGCCAGGGAACCGTGTCGCACAGCTGCATGCCAGCCGAATGCACCGGGCCCGCTTCACCGCCTGCGGCCAGCCCTGCGCGCATGGCTGCAATCAGCCGGTCGCCCAGATGTCCGCTGCTGCGTTCAAACCCGTCGACGATAGCTTGCGGCACGCCGTCGTTGTCCAAAAGGTTGCCAGCTGAGATCACGTCCTTGCCGGCGGCATCGGTCCAGATGCCCAGTGAATTCGGACCGGAGTGGATGCCGGTGCGCCCTGCGGCGTCGATGGCAAGCACCTGGCGATAGTCGATGAACTGGCCCTGATCGCGCACGCCTGCAATGGCTTCGGGCGCGGACATGCCGCCTTGCATCACATCCAGCGCGAAAGGGCCAAGACGCGGATCAGTGATATTTTGGCTGGCCACCGCGCCGACACCTGCCCGCGTATAAGCGCAGCGCGCCGCAACGGCAGGGGAGGACGAGGATATGGCAATGCCGAACATGCCCGTTTCGGCGCAGCGGGCGACAAGCGAGAAGGTCATGGCACATATCCTTCCGGGATCACCGCGGTGCCGTCGATTTCCACCAGCCATTCAGGCCGCGCCAGGGCCTGCACCACAAGGCCGGTCGAGACCGGATGCACGCCTTTGATATATTCGCCCATGGTGCGATAGACCGCCTCGCGGTGACGCACATCGGTGATATAGACGACGACTTTCACCAGATGGGCCATCTCGCCGCCAGCCTCTTCGATCAGCTGGCGAATGTTCTGCATGACCTTATGGGTTTGCTCGACCGGATCGTGGCTGTCGATATTCACCGCGTCATCAAGATTTTGCGGGCACTGACCGCGCAGGTAGACGGTCTTGCCGCCTTGGGTGATCACCGCCTGGCACAGATCATTGTCGAGGTTCTGTTCGGGGTAGGTGTCGGAGGTGTTGAATTCTCGAATGCGTGTATGCGCCATGGATCGCCTCAGTCTGCCGTGCCCTGCACGCGGTTGTTGATGTAGTGAGCAAAGTCGTAGTTGGGCCGCTCCAGATGCGACAGGTGCCCCGGTTCTGCACCGTCCGAGCTAAGCCCGCGATAGACTTTCTCGGTGCAGCCCTTGTCCTCGACGTTGACCTCGTCCAGCAGGGTTTTGAGCGTGGTGAAGTTTTCCTGCGCGTCTTCGTCCTCGGCGTAGTCATCGGACATGCCGCCGCCAAAGGCGATGCGCACTTGGCCTGTGCCATGGGGATGCAGGCTGAGATACCAGAAATATCCGGGCGTCAGGGTGATCAGCAGGCTGGGGTAGATGGCCAGCAGATAGGTGGTGCGCCGCCGCTCGCCTTCCATCCGGGTATTGGAGGAATGCGCCATGGCGATGCGGAGCGAATCATCTTTCAGGATGGTATGGTAGTTGAAGGCTGCTTCACCAGGCGGGCAGATCATGTCTTCCAGCTTGGAAAGCCCACCGATCGTGCCTGCGTGGCAAACAGGCAGGTGGTAGCTTTCCATGAAGTTTTCGGCCAGCACTTTCCAGTTGGTGTCCCAGATGTGGGTTTCAAAGAAGGTCTGTGTGTAGTTGGTCATGTCATAATCACCGACCAGCTCTTCCACCTGGGCCAGCTGCGTGGCCACATCCGGCGCATCCTGGTTCAGCGTGACAAACGCCCAGCCGAGCCATTCCTGACAGCGCACCTGCGGAAGCTTGTAGTCGGATTTGCAGAAGCCTTCGTTGAGCGTCATCGCAGGCGCGCCGCGCAGGCTGCCGTCAAGATTGTAGGTCCATGCATGATAGGGGCAGACGATGGAACGGGCATTGCCGCTGCCTTCCAGCAGGGTGGACATGCGGTGGCGGCAGACATTGGACATCGCCCGAAGTGCGCCGTCTCTGTCACGCAGCACGATGATCGGCTGATCGGCCAGTTCCAGTGTCAGGTAATCCCCGGGATTTTCCAGTTGCGAGGCACGTCCCACGCAGAACCAGTCTTTGGCAAAGATGTGATCCAGCTCGCTTTGCAAAAAGGCGTCGGAAGTATAGACCGACGGCGGCATGGCGCGGGCCTTTTCGAAGGGGACGGATACGTTTTCGCGAAGTTCTTCGGCGGCGTCTTTCATGACGAAACTCCCTGGCTGCAGGCTGGCTTCAGGTTTCGCGCAGCGGCGCGGGCAGACTGTGTGAGCAAGTTGACCACAAATAAAGCACGCTGTGCAAAAGACTTGATTTGGTGCGGCCTAACCAGAGGCAGGCGCGGGCGGCGGGCCTGAGCGTGCTTGATCAATCTGAGAAGCCGGTGCTAGCGTTGCGGCACCTGACCGAGCAGCGGGGTGTCTTCCGGACCCGCTCGGGCGCTTTGCGGAAAAGCGCATGAAACCCCCGCGAAATCCGCCCCGCAGCCGCGTGGCATTTTCGAAACCGCCGGGCGGTGTGCGCCGGGCGAAAAACGGAGCACTCACATGAAGACAACAGGGATAATCGGCATTGGAGATATGGGCAGCGGCATTGCGCTGAACCTGATCAGAAACGGCTTTTCGGTGACCGGCATTGACCCTTTGCAGGCGCGCATGGACGCTTTCACTGACATGGGCGGGCAGGCGGCTGCATCGGTGGCAGAGGTGGGCCGCGCGGCAGAGGCGATCTTTGTCATGGTCATGTCAGGCGATCAGGCCAAATCGGTCATTCTGGGCGATGATGGGCTGGTGCCCCATATGGCGGCGGGCAGCGCAGTGATTCTCAGCGCCACGATCAAGCCGCACGAGGCGCGCGAAATCGGCGCGGCGATGGAAGGATCGGGCATCCATCTGATCGACACGCCGGTGTCGGGGGGCTTTCCCGGCGCGCAGGGCGGCACGCTGACGATGATGGCTGCAGCGCCGGACGCGGTACTGGATGAATTCGCGCCGGCAATGGAGGCGGTGTCGGCCAATATCCACCGGGTCGGCACGCGGGCGGGGGATGGGCAGACGGTCAAGGCCTGTTTGCAGTCGCTGATCGGAGCGCAGTTCTCCGCGACCTTCGAGGCAGCGGCGCTGGCGGCCAAGGCCGGTGTGTCCGGGCAGGTTCTGCTGGATGTGTTTTCAACTTCGTCCGCGGGATGCGGGATCGTCAACAACGCGCTGGAAAAGATCATCGATCGGCAGTTTGAAGGCACCGGCAGCCATATCAACACGATGCACAAGGATCTGACGATCTCGATGGGATTGGGCGAGGAGCTGGGTGTGCCGCTGCACACGGCTGCCGCCGCGATGCAGATATTTCATGCGGGGCGCACGAAATATCCAAATGGTGACAACTGGATCTGCACGCGGGTGATCGAAGAGATCATCGGCGCCGAATTGCACCGCAAGGGTGACGCATGAAACTGGGGGTCATTTGCGACGGGATCAGCCGTGATCTTGCACATGCGGTGGATGTCATGGACGAGTTCGGGCTGGAGCATGCGGAGCTGCAATTCGTGGGCGATACCGAAGTGGGCGATCACTCGGCGCAGGAGATCGCCGGGATCGACCGTCTGCTGAAAGATCGCGGCAAGTCTGTGTCCTGCCTGTCGCGGCATATCTTTGCCGGAATGACCGTGGCCAACACACCCGGCGATGATCTGCACCGCAAGCATATGGATGCGCTGAAACGGGTGATCGACATGGCGCATGTGGTCGGCGCGCCGCTGGTGCGGATCATGACGCCGAAGAAAGAGCAGATCCTCTGGGGGTCCAATGGCGCGGAGAAATGGAATGTCGCGCATGGGGCCTGGGAGGCGATGTTGCCGCTGATTGCCCCTGCGGTGGATGTGGCGCGCGATGCGGGTGTGACGCTGGTCGTTGAGACCGGCAATGGCACGATGGTCAATTCGAACTACACCGCGCGGCAGATGATCGATGATCTGGATGCCAAGGACGCGCTGCAGGTGCTGTGGGATCCGGCCAACAATTGCTGGTGTCACGAATTGGCCTATCCCAATGGTTTTGCCGAGGTGAAGGACGGCTATCTGGGGCATGTGCATATCAAGGATGTGCTGGTGGATACGCCGCGCGCGCATCTGTCGGTGATGCCCATGGGCGAGGGGCAGCTTGGCCCGCTTTTCGCGCCCATGGCCGAGGCGATGCGCGAGATGCCCTATGAGGGTGTGATCTCTTTCGAGAGCGTGTTTCAT
>JBCCUH010000086.1:0-7728 GCA_039197405.1 Pseudomonadota bacterium | reverse complement strand
GGCGCGCAGGCGGTGGAAGACAGCCGCGAGATTCGCTCCGTCGCGCTTTATGACCGCATTCCCTATTACACCACCGCCGCAGGCGCGCAGGCCGCCGCCCGCGCCATCGAGGTGGATCTGGAAGGCGACTTTGGCGTAATCCCTCTGCAAGGCGTGGCGTAAACATCTACCAGTGCCCTGCGTGCTGCAGCACGCAGGCACCTAGGCAGGTGCACAAGGGACATGGCTTTGCTACGCTCGCCCCATGTCCCACACCGTCACATATGAAGTGCTCAGCGCCGACACCGCGCATCTTTTGCAAAACGCCGATGTCTTCGACAATCCTGTGGATCAGTCCCAGCTTGACGCCTTTGTGGACGCGCCCGGTCATCTTCTGGTCTTCGCGCGCGTCGCCAGCCGGGTCATCGGCTTTGCCTCCGGGGTGATCCTCTTTCACCCCGACAAGCAGCCCATGCTTTTCATCAGCGAAGTCGGGGTCGAGGACGACATGCGCAGGCGCGGCATCGCAGCTGCGCTTTGCAACCAGCTGAAAACGCTTGCCGAAGGCCAGGGGTGCACCGGCACCTGGCTGGCCACCGAGGATGATAATGTCGCCGCCCGCGCGCTCTACCGTTCGCTTGAGGCCAATGAAACCGAAGGCGTGGTTGTCTATGACTGGGGCGGTGTGATGGATGACCGCAGCGAATGACTGCACACAATGACCCCACAAAAAACCGGCGCTGAGGATATCCTCGCGCCGGTCAAAACGTCCAGTATTCAGTGAGTGGGTTTACGCGCTAAGCCGCGTGATTTCTTCCTTGAGACGAAGCTTTTGCTTCTTCATCTCAGCGATCTCATGATCAGCCACACCAGGGGAGCGTTGTGCCGCTTCAACCTCGGCAGACAGAGTTTCGTGTTTCTTCTTCAGTTGCTCCAAGTGGGAACTCAAGCTCATCGAAAACCTCCTATTTTTGCGTGTGACTCCAGTCCACCACAAACCATGGCCTCTGTCACGCTGCATGCGCAAAATCGGGTGGAAAAAATGACGCAAGCTGTACTTCGGCTCAAGAGGTTCCAAAGGGCAGCGCTGCACCGCGGCTCAAGACGCTCTCCACTAGGGGATTGTAATCTTTCGACTTTTCCACATGCGCCGCTCCATCATGCAGGATCAGCGGCGCGTGCAGGCGAAAATCGGCACGCCCGTTCTTTTTCGCGCGAATAAGGATCAGATTGGCTGTTCTGCCCGATCTTGCGGCAATTGGCAGAACCTCGATCGATCCCATCTCATGGGGCAGGGCGGTGATGATATGGGGCAGCCGTTCGGCGCGGTGGATGAATGTCATCAACCCGCCGGGGCGCAGCCGTTTGGCCGCAATCTGCACCCAGGTTTGCAGCGGCTGGCCTTCGCCCAGCCCAGTCTCGCGCCCGGCGTCCCCTGCCGCCACGCTCTTGGCGCGGTCATAATAGGGCGGGTTGGCGATAACATGATCAAACTGCCGTTCACGAAGATGCAGCGGCATCTCTGCCAGATCGGCGCAGACCACCTCCATTGTGATCCCATTGCTTGCGGCATTCCTGCGCGCCAGCGCCCCATAGGGCGCCAGCAGCTCAACACCCGTCACAGCCGCGCCGGTACGATGCGCCAGACACAGCGACGCCACGCCGCCGCCACAGCCCAGTTCCAGCACGGTCTGCCCGGTTCTGGCCGGAACGCTTGCTGCCAACAGCACCGGGTCCACACCGGCGCGATATCCCTGCACCGGCTGGGCGATCTTCAAGGCGCCGCCCAGAAAATCATTCACCGTCAGCTCGGCGTCTGCAAACTCACCAGCTGGGCAGCTCAACGTCACATTCCGACAAGATGTCCTGCGCCCGTTCCAGATCGCGATCCGCCACCATCATCCGGCGCGGCAATATGCCGATGGACCCTTCCAGCACGCTCATATTTACGTCCAACTCAAAGGTGGGTATACCCGCGTCGTCCAGAATGGAGCGCACAAGGGCGGTCAGGGTAATGTCGTTCGTGCGCATCAATTCCTTCATGGAACCGATGTAAGGGGAGCCCGCCTGATTTGCCAAGGGGGCCTACGGGAGTGTGATGAGCTTGGATCAGATCAACCGCAAACCGCATGAAGCGCTGGCCGCCTATCTGCAGGCGGATATGGAGGCGGTGAACGCCCTTATCCGGGCGCGCATGGCGTCCGAACATGCGCCGCGCATTCCGCAGGTCACCGCGCATCTGGTCGAGGCAGGCGGCAAACGTGTGCGCCCCATGCTGACCCTCGCGGCGGCGCATCTTTGTGGCTATGAGGGGGACAATCACGTCAAACTCGCCGCGACGGTTGAATTCATTCACACGGCAACGCTGCTGCATGACGATGTGGTTGATGAAAGCAGCCAGCGGCGCGGGCGCCCGACGGCCAACCTGCTTTTTGACAATTCCTCGTCCATTCTGACCGGCGATTACCTGTTTGCCCGTTCCTTCCAGCTTATGGTCGAGACAGGCTCGCTGCGGGTGCTGGACATTCTGGCCAATGCCTCCGCCACGATTGCCGAGGGCGAAGTGCTGCAGCTGACCGCCAGCCAGGATCTTGCCACGACCGAGGACACCTATCTCAAGGTCGTGCGCGGCAAGACAGCGGCGCTGTTTTCGGCAGCCACCGAAGTCGGCGGCGTCATTGCGGGCGCGGATGAAACCCACGTCAAGGCGCTGCACGCCTATGGCGATGCGCTGGGTATCGCGTTCCAGATCGTCGATGATCTTCTGGACATGCAGGGCGATCCCAATGCGACCGGCAAGAATGTCGGCGATGACTTTCGCGAACGCAAGCTGACCATGCCCCTGATCAAGGCGATTGCCAAAGCCGACGCGGATGAGCGCGCCTTCTGGGTGCGTACCATCGAAAAAGGGCGGCAGGAGGATGGCGATCTGGAGCAGGCCCTGTCCCTGCTTGGCAAACACGGCGCGCTGGAAGAAACCCGCAGCGAGGCTCTGGCCTGGGCCGCCAAGGCCGAAGCCGCGATCAACACGTTGCCACCACATCCTCTGCGCGACATGCTGCATGGGTTGGCCGGTTACGTGGTCGCGCGCATCAATTAGGGCCTGTCAACAGGCCCTGGCGCGTTTTATGCGCCAAGCCGTGTCGGCATCACCCACCAGCCGGGGTGCGTGCCTTTGACGTCAGCGGCCAGCGCGCGCGCCGCCGCCTCATCCTTGCAAAGCCCGAAACAGGTCGCGCCTGATCCCGACATGCGCGCCAGCAGGCTGGGCGACAGGGCCGCCAGAACCTCGCGGATCACCGGCGCGATGGAGATCGCGGGCATTTCCAGATCGTTACGCATGCGCGCGCACCACTGGGCCAGCTCCTCTGCGCTATGCCATGCCGGGATGCGGTCCGGCATCGCCGCATTGTCCTTTTGCGTGAGGGCGGCGAAAACGGGCGGTGTGTCGACCGCCACACCGGGGTTGACCAGAACCGCCCAAACCTCCGGCAGGGCAGGCACCGGATCCAGTATTTCGCCCACCCCCCGCATGCGCAGCGCCTTTGGCGACAAGCACACAGGCACATCCGCGCCCAGCACCTCGGGCGTTTCCGGCACCGGCAGATCGCAGCATTCGGCAATCGCCAGCAGGGTTGCTGCCGCATCTGCTGACCCGCCACCGATGCCTGCCGCATGCGGCAGGTGT
Organism: Pseudomonadota bacterium; assembly: GCA_039197405.1. GTDB lineage: Bacteria > Pseudomonadota > Alphaproteobacteria > Rhodobacterales > Rhodobacteraceae > Planktotalea. Next base: position 4,061 of record JBCCUH010000086.1, on the reverse strand, counting down.
TTGTCCAGATCGATATGTACCGAGGCGCCCATCAGCTGCGCCGCTTGCATCGCCAGATTGCGCGTGTTCGTCGGCACACCTTCCGCCATCGGCCCCGTCACGCGCAGCGACAGATCGTCAGAGGGCGTAACCGTCACCACATCGGCGACATCGGCAAACACCACCAGCGAATCAAGCAGGTGATAGCCATCCGCCCGCTGCCCGGTGACATGCAGTGTTAGGTTCACCTTCGCCCGCGCTGCCCGCGTGACGCGCTCAGCCATGGTTAGCCATCGTCAGGCTTGCGCAAGGGCTCTGCCCCTTCTTCAGACAGCACCTGATCAAGCCCGACCTCCAGCTTGCGCCGGATGCGATCAGGGTCCGCTTCCTGGCTGGCATCGCCAAAATCCACGAAGGACAGCGCGCGCTTCCATTGAAACTCCGCTTCCAGATAGCGCCCGACCGACCAGTAAACATCACCCAGATGATCGTTGACGATAGGATCAACCGGCATCAGCTCCGTCGCGCGTTCCATATGGCCCACCGCATCTTCATAGCGGCCCAGCCGGAACAGGACCCAGCCAAGGCTGTCCACGATATAGCCGCTGTCAGGCTGCGCCGCGACAGCGCGCTCGATCATGCCAAGCGCCTCGTCCAGCTTGATCTGCTTTTCCACCAGCGAATAGCCAAGATAGTTCAACACCTGCGGCTGATCCGGGTTCAGCTCCAGCGCTTTGCGGAAATCCGCCTCAGCCTGCGGCCAGGCCTGCAAACGCTCATGGCTGATGCCGCGCGCGTAATAGACGAACCACTGGCTGCGTAGCTCTTCCTCAAAAAGCGCCAGCGCCGCATCATAGGCCGCGACCGCCCCTTCATAGTCTTCCTGACTGCGCAGCGCATCGCCCAGCGATGAATGGACAATCGGCAGATCACCATGGGATTTCGTCAGCGCCTGCAAAACCTCGATCGCCGCATCGGGTTTACCTGCACGGCGCAAGGCCTCGGCACGCCCCAGTTCCGCAGCATGATAGGCAGGATTGTCAGGGCTGACACGCGCATAGGTCTTGGTTGCCAGCGAATACCGCTCCATCTGCTCCAGAAGACCGGCTGACAACAACAGCGTATCGATATGATCGGGGCGCAGATGTTCAGCCGCGCGGGAATAAAGCAGCGTGTAATCCTCGCTGGCCTCATTGCGCAGCGCGCTGGCGACGGTGAAGAACACTTCGGCCATACCGTCGCGCGCGGTGGTGATGGTGGTAAACGCCAGCTTGCCCCCAGCCTGAAGCGTTGTCCGCATGTCGCGCAGGCGCGGGTCCAGATCAGAGCCGAAGGACTCCTCCAGCATCATCAGTGCGTCGTCCGACCGGCCCAGCTGGCTCAGCACCTCGATATGGGCCATCGCGCCCCGGCGCGTCTGCCGCAGCGCGCCCGCTTCCGGCATGGCAAAGATTGCATCCGCGCCTTCCAGATCGCCCACCAGCGCCAGCGCCAGCGCCTTGTGATACAGCGCAAACCCCTGCAGGCCCGGCTCTTCACCTACCGCGTCGAAACTATCAAGCGCCGCAGCCATATCTCCGGTGCCAACCAACGACCACGAGCGCAGCAGCCCATCCACCAGCGGTCCAACGCCGCGGTCAGAGGACACGCGCTGCAGCACAGTGTCATAGTCTTCCACCGATGCGGCCCGCGCCACCAGTATCATGTGCGCCACCTGACTGCGCTGATCGAGATCGACAATCTGCTTGGCAATCACCTCGGCCCGCTCCAGATCGCCGAGCGCCAGCATCGAAACGGCGGCATTCTCCAGCAGTTCGGGATTGGACGGATCGCGCGCCAGGGCTTGCGTGAAGTTGCGCGCGGCGGCGTCGAAATCCCCGTTCACGGCGGCAGAGCGCGCCGCGAGATAGGCTCCGGGCGCCAGGTCAGCCAGGGCAGGGGCCGCCGACATGATCCCGGCGGCGATGGCAACAGATAGTTTGAATGCTCGTTTGCGGTTCCCGGTTTTGGGCACGCGCGGTCCTCCTTCGATATCGGACAGCCGTTCAGCCAGCGTCAGCGCTCAAGCTAGGCACACTCGCCCCCATTGGCAACGCCATGTGGCGTCGCAGGCGGCGAATGACCCCGGCAATGATGGGCCACAGACCGCTGACGGGCCGATCACAGACGGGTCACGGACCGACCACACAAAAAATTGAAGAGCGCAACTGCGGTGCAGAAGCGCTCTCCAGAAGGGATAAAAACAATCGACAGTTGGCCGAGATGGCCACCATCCACTCACGTCAGAACATATTCGTTGCTTATTGCCGCAATCCAAAGCCATACTGCGTTAACTTCGCAATTTCTTCGTAAAAATAACGGTCTTTCAATTTCGCGATGCGTGAAACAGACAAAAACGTCACCAAGCTCGCCGGCCAGGACAAGCGTATTATTGTCTATCTGCTGGCGATTTGTATCTGCGTTGTCCTCGGTCCATTCGGCACTTCGACCAATATGGAATTCTGGGAACGGGTGGTTTTCTGGACGGTAAGCATCTGTTCAGTCGGCTTCTTCATGGAAATCTGCTCGCTTGCGGCTTTGCAGACCCGGCTGCTCAGATCGCAACCTGTGTTTGTTCGTCTCATCATCGGTGTCGGCGTCGGCGGGCTGCCCGGCACGGCGGCCATCGTCTTCATCAACCTCGTGCTTCGGCCAGAGCATATCCAAGCGGCGGTGTTTCCGGTTCTGTGGATGCAGGTCTCCCTGATCGGCCTCATCATTGCCACGGTGGATTATGCCAGCAACTCACGGGAAATTCGCAGCCTGTTCACCCGGGTTGAAACGCCGGTCACGCAAGCAAGTCCGCCCGCAGTTACACCTGACATACCTGTGGCTGATATACCTGTGGCCGCGCAGCCTGCGGAAACGAATGAGCTGTCCGGCCTGCCAAAGACCCGCTTGCTGGAACGGCTGCCGCCCGAATTTCGGCATGCGGATATCATCTCGCTGTCGATGCAGGATCATTATGTCGAGGTCACGACAAGCCGCGGCGCCGAGATGATACTGATGCGCCTGCTCGACGCGATCGAGCTTCTGGATGATCTGCCCGGCGCACAGCTGCACAGATCACATTGGGCGGCGCGGGCGCATTCTGACAAGCTTCGCCGCGATGGCAGACGTCATTTGCTGGTGCTGTCGGACGGGCGCGAATTGCCGGTCAGCAAAAGCCATCTGCCGGTGGTGGAAGACATGCTGACCGACAAAAAAGAGCAGGCCTGAAACCTGCTCTTTTCCGGTCTTTCAGAATGCGATCTGTTGATCACATGTTCGGATAATTCGGCCCGTCCCCACCCTGCGGTGTGGTCCAGGTGATGTTCTGCGCCGGGTCTTTGATGTCGCAGGTTTTGCAGTGCACGCAGTTTTGGAAGTTGATGACAAAACGCGTGTCCTTGCCCTCTTCCTCCACAAACTCATAAACGCCTGCCGGGCAGTATCGCGCGGATGGGCCTGCGTATGCTGGCAGGTTCTTGTCCACTGGAATGCTCGCATCGGTCAGCTTCAGATGCGCGGGCTGGCTTTCCTCATGGTTGGTAAAGCTGAAGGCCACATTCGTGAGGCGATCAAAGCTGAGCGTGCCATCGGGCTTGGGATAGTCGATGGGCTTGTGGTCAGACGCCTTGCCAGTGGCATCGGCATCATTTTTGCCATGCTTCAGCGTGCCGAACAGCGAAAAGCCGAAGGTATTGGTCCACATGTCAAGCCCGCCACCCAGAAGCGAGGCGACCAGGCCATACTTGCTCCACAGTGGTTTGACATTGCGCACCTTCTTGAGGTCCTTGCCAATCGCGCCTGTGCGCACCTCATCCTCGTATGCGGTCAGCTCATCGCCCGCGCGCTCGCCCTTGATCGCGTCAAAGGCCGCTTCGGCTGCGGCCATGCCCGACAGCATCGCGTTGTGATTGCCCTTGATGCGCGGCACGTTGACCAAGCCAACCGAACAGCCCAGCAAAGCACCGCCCGGGAAGGCCGCGTTGGGCATCGACTGGTAGCCGCCCTCGGTGATGGCACGCGCACCATATGCGACGCGTTTGCCACCTTTCAGC
>JBCCUH010000085.1:0-7782 GCA_039197405.1 Pseudomonadota bacterium | reverse complement strand
GGCCCGGTCATGGCGCGTTGTCGGTGATGCGCCGCACCGCGGAGACATAGGCGCAGTAGGTATCAAGGGTGCTGCCGGGGGCCTCTGTCAGGGGTGTTCTGAAATCACATGTCGCCTCTCCGCGGGTGATCCGTGCCAGATCCCGGCTGACGAAGTTGCGGGCATGTACTTCGATCACGCGCGCAAAGTCCTGTTGCGCCGTGACGGGATCTGCGATGGGGATCATGCCACGGGGGCCGAACTGCGCTACGCGACCATCGCTCTGACGCAACCACTGGGTGGTCTGCTGTCCGGTCAGGTAGTTCACCGGGAAGAAGATACTGCCCCAGGCACCGTTGGCTTCATGGATGACGAGTGTCTGGGGCGGGTCTTCGATCGCGTCTGCAAGCCATTCAGCGGCCCCGTGGGTATAGGTTGCGGGGTTCTGCAACAGCAGCGCCACGCCCCAGAGTTTCGCGGCAATCACCGCGGTCGCACAGCCCATCGCCATAAACCGACCGGCGCCTGCGCGCAGCGCACAGGCGAGAAAAGCCACCAGCAGCGGCAGTTGCCACAGGTTGTAATGTGGCACCAGTGGGTCAAGGTCATTTTTGCCCACCAGAAAAAGCAGCACCTTCAGCCCTGCAAGACCGGCAAACCCCAGCCCCAGCGGCAGCAGCACAAAAGCTACCGGCGTGCCGGGTGCGGCAGGGCCGTCGGGTCTCAGGCGTATGAGGCTCAGCACTGCAAGAGCCATCGCGCCCAGCAGACCAAGCCCAAGCATCACCGGACTGGCCAGCAGCACGGGGTGAAACAGGTGCCTGAACCCCAGCCGGCCCAGCCCATAGAGCAGCTCGCTGAGTGCAAGGGCGACGACCTCCGCCTCACCCCGGCCGCTGCCCAGAGAGGCCAGGAAGAACGGTATGACCCCTGTCCAGAGTACCCCGTAGCTCAGTACAGCCAGCGCCACGGGCCAGAGCGCGCGCCGGGTCCACAGCCGCTGAACAAAGAGACTGAACAACAGGCAGCCAGCCAGGGGTAAGCCATAAAAATGTGCATAGCTCGCGCCGGTCAGAAACAGGATCAAAAGCGTCCAGACATAGCCCGCCGCAGGCGCATGCAGCAGACGCATGTAGCTCCAAACTGCCCAGGCGGAGAAGCAGAAAAACAAAGGATAGGTTCTGATCTCAACAGCATGCACCATGATCGAGGGGCTGGCGAAGACGAAGGCGATGGCGAAGACAGCACCAGCCAGGCCTCCGGCAAGGCGGCCTGTCATGTAGATCGCGGGCGCGCTGAGCAGGACCGCGACGATCCCGAACCAGCGCATCGACATCTCGGTCAGTCCGAAACCCCACGACCAGACCGTGCCGAACCAGTAGCTGAAGGGGGGCATGCGGTCCGGCGGCACTCCAAGCGCGACATCCGAACGCCGCAGCAGCCATGCCAGCTGGGTGTCCAGCGGCAGCGCAAGGCCGGACATCTGGGTGCTCTCGTCGACCCAGATTGCCTGCGCCGCTGCAAAAAGTCCCGCGCCCGTCAGGTAAACCGCAAGACTCAGCAATACGGCGGTGGCCACCAGCGCTCTGGCTTGTGAATTACTTTCTGATGAAACGCTTGCGGAAAACAATGTACCTGTTCCCAAGGAAATTGAAGAACATCCCACAGGCAATGCCGATCAGTGCAGCCAGCTGCAGGGAATAAGCGCCCTCCGTCAGGACCGTATTGCGCATGTAAAGGGCAACCGAGTAGTTCACCGCCATTCCAACCGCCGAGGCGCCGACAAAGCCGATGAACTGCGACCAGATATTGCGTTCGCGTGCGTAGCTGAAAGTGAAGCGGCGATTGAGCATGAAGTTCGTCACGACACTGGCTGCAATACCACCGGCCAGGCAGACCCCCTCAGGGAGCCCGAACGCCAGCATCAGGCTGAGCACGGCCAGGTTGACGAAGACGCCCGAGCCGCCCACCACGAAGAACTGTGCCAGATACATAGCGTTCTCGAATTTGTGCAGATAGAGACGGCGCAGGTGCTTGATGTATTTGAGCTGTTCGCGAAAAGACAGTTTGCTTTCGCCGTAGAGGCGGTCGACGAAATGGATCGGAACCTCGCCCACGTTGTCGAAGTTACATTTCACGATCAGCTCCAGACCGATCTTGTAGCCCACGGGGTTGAGGGCGCTCGCCCCGTCGAAATCTGCTTTGCGCAGGGCAAAAAAGCCCGACATAGGGTCTTTTACGCTTGTCAGCGGACGCGCCAACAGTGTGGCGATTACACTGTTGAGCCAGCGAAAGACGCCCCAGTCGTCATCAGTGGAGCCGCCCGGTACATAGCGCGAGCCAATCACGAACTGCTGACCGGAAGACAGCGCCAGAACCATCTGCGGTATTTTTTCGGGCGGGTGGCTGAGGTCGCAGTCCATGCAGACCAGCACCGGCCCGCGCGCGGTTTTGAACCCGTCGATCACGGCCGGGCTCAGTCCGCGGTCTGCCTTGCGCACGATGATCCGGGCCCAGTCAAAGCCCGACGCGGCAACCGCCTCGACGCTGCCGTCATCGCTGTCATCATCCATGAACAGCACTTCCAGATCGAGGTTCTGTGCTGCGCGCAGGGAATTGAGCCGCTCGAGGATGACGGGAATGTTCTCGCGTTCCTTGTAGGTGGGAATGACGATACTGAGGGGCGCATGGATGCGGATATCTGCAAGAAGGGCGGTGGTTTCTGCCGAGCCGGAGGTCTCTGTTACCGTATTCATCCTCGAAATCCCGTTTTGCACCTGTCAGCCCACGGACGTCCAAAACCCTGCGGACCTACTCATTAAAATATCAACTCAGGCACGTGTACCTCAGCGGATTTCCCCTGATAAGCCCAAACATAAAATATAATTCTGTCGATCATTTGACGTGTGATGCGCGCATCACTGCCCCTGTGCTTGCCGCAGATATAGGCCGAATGCTGCGCAAAGAGGCAGTTTGCTTTCGAAGGGAGGGTGGCGCGGGAAGCCGCCGGTATCGAGCCGGATTACCGGGTCGCAACGCGCGTGTTTCCAAGCTAAAAGGCCTTAGGGTGCACACCAGCGCCTGCTGCTGGACATCTGGTAAAATAAGGTGCAGGCGCACAGAGGGACGGCCTGCAGAAAAGAGATACGATTAATGCACATTGTGACTGGTATGCACCGCAGTGGCACATCCTTTCTGGCGCAGGCGCTGTCCCGGCTGGGCGTTGATTTCGGCCCTGCAGACCGTCTGTTTCCAGCGGATTTCTGGAATCAGAACGGGTACTTTGAAAGTATCGAAGTGGTCGACATCAACAACCAGCTGATCCTGGGGCGCGGCACTCCGATCGATCTGTGGTTGAAAGCGCCGGAAAACGGCATGCAGCGGGCGCTCAACAGCTTCAAGTCCCGCAAATGGAAATACCTTTTTCGCCCCTCCGTGGCGGCCGCCTGTGGCCGGGCTGCCGGGTTCGAAAAAGAAATCGTCTCGGCCCACGCCACGTATGAGGGGCTCTCGGTCAAGGATCCGCGATTTTGCCTGACCCTTGGAGCCTGGGCTGAGCGCGGCCCGGTCGAGGGGGTTATTTTCTCCTTCCGCAACCCCTGGGCGGTGGCCACATCAATCCAGCGGCGCGAAAAACTGCCCCTGCGAATGGGGTATCAGCAGTGGCTTTATCATATCCGGGGGTTTTGGTCGCAGGTGGCGCAGGACACGCCTGTGTTTCTCGTCGATTTTGACCAGTTCTTCGAGGCCGGGACACAGGCGGCAGCCTTTGACCGTCTGATCCGCCACGTGGGTCATGATGATGTCGCCGCCCGGCGCGCGGTGCTGGTGGAGGCGCTCGACCTGCGTTTGCGTCACCACAAGCAGATCGCCGACCCCATGCCCGAGGCGATTACACATGCCTACGAAGGACTTTTGAGCCTTTACGCTGCTTGTGACGACACCGGTATATGCGCGCGGGACCATCCGCAGGCCCTGCGCGCGATCCTGCAGGGCGCGCCCTTGCAATGACCCGCAAGAAGCTCGGCATCGCGGTACAGACCGTTTTGTGGTTCGGGCTTTTGTGGTTTGTCTGGCAGTCGGTGGAGAAGCTGCCCGGGCGCGCAGAGATTGCCGCTTTTGCCGGGGCCGGGGCGCTGGAGGCGCTGGCCGCCTTTGCGGTGCTGTTTACGCTGGCGCTGGTGTTACGGGCGCTGCGCTTTGGCTATCTCATCCGCCGGGTCGCGCCGATTGGCTGGCGCGAGATACTGGTGGCTTTCCCCTGGCTTTTCATGATCGGAGCGGTCACACCTTTCCGGCTGGGCGATTTGGTGCGCGCGGAATGGGTCCGGGCGCGCGGCGGAGATGGGCCGCATACGATTGGTCTTTGGCTCGCGGAACGCGCCACCGATATGCTCTGCCTGGTAACGCTTGGGCTTGTGGGTATGGCACTGACGCCGGCAGCGGAGAGCTACCGGCCGGTCTTGCTGACACTGACCGCCGGGGTGCTGGGCGCCTATGTGCTCCTGTCACTCTCGCCGTTGTTTGAGCGGCACATCCCCGTCGACAGTCTGCGGCGGGTGCTGGCGGGGTTGTCCTATCTGCACCATCCGCGCGAACATCTGCGTATCCTGCTGGCGTCATTTGTGATCTGGGCGGTGATGACAGCGGCCTTCTGGGTGGGCCTGTGGCTGGCGCTGGATCAGCCGGTGCCGCTGGCGATGGCGCTGCTGTGCGTGACCTTTGTCAACCTGGCGGCACTGATTTCAGCCGCGCCGGGCAATATCGGCAGCTTTCAGGCTGCCGCGATCCTGTCACTGGGCTTTTTCGGTATCCCGGCGGAAACCGCTTTGCTGGTGTCGTCCGCACTGCACGCCGGGGGGTTGGGCGTGACGCTGTGCGCGGGGCTGTTTTCAAGGTTTTTTCAGTTTTTTGGTTTTGGGCATGGCGGACCTGATCGCCGTTTGCAGCGGTATCGGTGATGCGATCGGGAAAGGCATCGAAGGGACGCTTTCAAAACGGTGTCTCTGGCTTGCTCATTTATGTACCGGGGCACAGCCGATTGCTATCGCTCTTGCGGACATAGAGAAACCAGATCGGTGATTGCTTGCAGAGGGTGAAATCATCTCCCATGTGGCGGCGTAATATGCGTGAATATCCGCTTCTGGTCGCTGCATTCAGCAGTATGAGATTGACGTTGGCCAGGGGGTCTTTGCCCTCTGCAAGTTCCGGAGAGCGGCGACGCAGCCACTGGGGGTAGCCTTCGACCCGGGAGGTGCCGGTGGCAAAGTTCAAACCCAGCCTTGTGTCGCTGACCAGAGCAGCCTCAGAGCGGTTCGGGATGTCTTCCATCAGTCGCACTGCATCCATCAGCTGCACGTAGTGGATGCCCGCGTCCTGTATCCCCGCAGCAATACTCTGTGCGGTCTGATCCAGAGACACCTGCGATATGGGAGATGCCGGCGCCCCTGTATCGGTGCGGTAGGACAGCCACTTCCCCCCTGCGAGATAGCCTTTCAACGGGCCTTCGGTGATGATAACCCGGTCCGCCTTGAGCAACCCGCTGGCAGTGCTGCCAGCAAAATTGAGCCCCTGCGGCAGCACGAAGGCCGCATAAAGCACCACCACCAAGGGCAGGCCGAGACTGGAAACCGGCCTGTCACGGGGCGCAAAGAAAATCAGAACGGCAAGCGCCGCCAGCACCGGGGCGGCCTGGTGGCCAACCGCGGTACCGACCCCCATTGTGACCGATGTTGCCCAGAACGCCATCAGTAGCGCCAAAGCGAGGCCCAGCATGGTCCACATCTCGCGGCTGCGGTCCTTTTGCAGCAGCACAAAGACCAGGGCGAGTATCAGCAAAAGATGCAGCTGCTGGCTGAAAACCAGCTGTACCGCTTTGGTAAACAGCCATGCATATGCGGTATCGCTGCCGGAACTCGCGGCTGAATAGGCCAGTGTGCTGAAGCTGCGGGCGCCGGTCGGATCGTTGATCACGCCAAAGAGGATGCCCGCGAGCACTGCAGCGATCAACGCCGGCCAGCGGGCGGTGATGGCAAGGCCGAGGAGCAGGACAATGGCCACGGGAAAGAACGTTGCCTTTGCCAGCATGGCGGCGGTGACGGCGACCCCGGCGACGGCGCCGGCAGCGATATCCGCCCACCGGCTTTCGGAGCGCACCAGGAGCAGCGCGGCGGCAATGATCGTCAGCGCGGTGCCGAGCCGGTTGTAGGCAAAGGAATGGGCCGAGGCGGTCTGTATGATGATCTGCGTGCTTTCCAGCGGCTGCCGGGCAAAGAGCACCACCGCGCAGAGCAGGGTCAAAAGCGCTGTCGTGAGCGCATCGAGCCGCCGCCAGGCGACGATCTGCAGGCCGAGAGCCACAACGATGAACTCCAGCACCAGCGCGTAATCGAGCGCCTTGATGGTGCCGCCCGACAGATGCAGCCCCTGTGCGACGAACCACTCGTGCATGCCGCCGTAGAAATGGCCAAAGTCCACCCCCGGCATCGCGCCTTCCTGCATCCAGCGCCCGATTTGCGCCAGGAAGGTCGCATCCGGCACATTCCGGGTGTTGTAGGTGATCGGGTTGAAGGCCACGACGCAGGCCAGCACGAGGCTCAGCGCAATGGCGCTCCATGTGACGATCCGGGCCAGACGGGTATCGGGATGCAAAGCATCGATACCGGGAAGGGTGTCAGAGACATTCTGGTCGGTCATTGATGCAGGTTTTGCCTTCTACGTAGAGCTGTTCTCTAAGGTTTTTTCAGTTTTTTGGTTTTGGGCATGGCGGACCTGATCGCCGCTTGCGGCGGTATCGGTGATGCGGTCAACAATGAAGAGCGGGCGGGACTTGCTCTGCATGTAGAGGCGTCCGATGTATTCGCCCATGATACCGATGACCATCATCTGTACGGCGCTGATGATGAGCACGACGAGCATCAGCGAGGTCCAGCCGGGGACAGTGTTGCCGCTGAGAAAGCCGTAGAGCACGCGCGCGCCGAGCAGGACCGAGCAGAAGGCCATGAAAAAGCCGGTATATGTGGCGATCCTGAGCGGTTTGATGGAAAAGCCTGTGAAGGCGTCGACGGCCAGGCGCAGCATCCGTTTGAGCGGATATTTCGTCTCGCCGGCGAAGCGGGCGTCGCGGTTGTATTGCACGGCGGTCTGGCGCAGGCCGATCCAGCTGATCATGCCGCGGATGAAGCGGTCCTGCTCGGGCATGGACAGGAAGATGTCCAGCACGCGGCGGCTCATCAGGCGGAAATCGCCGGTGTCGGTGGGCAGGTCGATCTCGATCAGCCCATGCAACAGGCGGTAAAAGACGTGGGCGGTGGTCTTTTTGAACCGGGTCTCGCCGGCACGTTCCATGCGCTGGCCGTAGACGACGTCATAGCCTTCGTCCATTTTGGCCATCATTTCTCCCAACAGCTCCGGCGGGTCCTGCAGGTCGGCATCGAGCACGAGGATACGCGCACCGCGGGCGTAGCTGAGCCCGGCAGTGAGCGCGACCTGGTGGCCGTGGTTGCGCGACAGGATGATGCCCCGTACCCTTGGATCGGTGCTGTTGGCGTCCTCGATGAGCCGTGCGGTGCTGTCCTGCGAACCATCGTCGATGAGGATGATCTCATAATCCGTCATCTTCAGATCTGCGCAAGTCTTGCGGACGCGCGCCAGTAAGGCGCCCAGTACCGCCTCTTCGTTGTAGCAGGGCACGACGATGGATAGAGCGGGCGATGGGGTGGAAAGGTCAGTCATGAGCGGATCCCCAAAACGGTGTCTCTGGCTTGCTCATTTATGTACCGGGGCACAGCCGATTGCTATCGC